>JALOPK010000156.1 GCA_025453925.1 Candidatus Eiseniibacteriota bacterium
ATTCTCCAGCGTGATGGAAGAGGAGGAGTAAGCACTTCCGGGTTACTCCCGCGTTCCTCGCTCGACCCCGTAGGTGAGCGCGCCGTCGGACATGGTGACCCGTACCGTGTCGCCCGGCATGACCGCCCCTTCTATGAGCATCCGCGCGAGGGGCGATTCCAGATGCCGCTGAAGCGCTCTCTTCAGTGGCCGCGCCCCGTAGACAGGGTCGTATCCGACTTGGGCGATGAACTGGCGTGCCTCCGGAGCGAGGTGAAGCTCGCATTCCCGGTCCCTCATTCGCTCGGCAATCCGCGCGAGCTGGATATCCACGATCTTCTCGATCTCGGTCAGAGTCAGGGGAGTGAACAGAACCGTCTCGTCGACGCGATTCAGAAACTCCGGCCGGAATGATCGCCGCAGCTCCGTCATTACCCGCTCCCTGATTCGAGGGTCGAGGCCGCCCGTTGAGGTCACCCCTTCGCTGAGGAGCGGACTGCCCACGTTCGAGGTCATGATAATGACCGTGTTCCTGAAAACCACCGTGCGCCCCTGATTGTCGGTCAGCCGTCCGTCGTCCAGTATTTGGAGCAGTGCGTTGAACACATCGGGGTGGGCCTTCTCGATCTCATCGAAGAGCACGACGGAGTATGGCCTCCTCCGCACGGCTTCGGTGAGCTGGCCTCCCTCGTCGTAGCCGACATAGCCGGGGGGCGCGCCGATGAGGCGGGCGACGCTGTGCTTCTCCATGTACTCGGACATGTCGAGCCGCACCATATTGTCCTCACTGTCGAACAACGCCTCCGCCAGCGCCTTGGCCAGTTCAGTCTTCCCGACGCCGGTGGGCCCGAGAAAGATGAACGATCCGATGGGGCGGCGGGGATCCTTCAGGCCCGCACGAGCCCGAAGGACGGCCTCCGCCACGGCGGTCACCCCCTCGTCCTGGCCTACGACCCGACGGTGCAGTTGCTCGGGAAGGCGGAGGAGTTTCTCGCGCTCGCCCTCCATGAGCCGGGCAACGGGAATACCGGTCCACTGGCTGACCACTTCGGCGATTTCCTGCGGGGTGACTTCCTCGCGCAGGAGCGCGCCGCTCTTCTGCTTCTCGCCGAGTTCCGCCTCCAGTGCAGCGAGTTGAGTCTGCAATCCGGGGAGCGTGCCATGCATGAGCTGCGCGGCGGTATTCAGATCATAGTTGCGTTGCGCCCCTTCGATCCGCCGTCTGACCCCTTCGATTTCCTCCTTCATGGCGCGCATACTGGAGATAACCGACTTTTCGGTCTCCCACCGCAGTCGCAGGCTGTCGGCGTCCGTCCGGAGGGATGCCAGTTCGCGCCTGACTATCTCCAGGCGTGCCTTGCTTGCCTGATCCTTCTCCTTCTTGAGTGCCTCCTCCTCTATCTCAAGCTGCATGATCCGGCGCATGGCGCCGTCCAACTCCTCAGGCATCGAGTCGATCTCGGTCCGCACCATTGCCGCCCCCTCGTCCACCAGGTCGATGGCCTTGTCGGGCAGGAACCTGTCGGCTATGTACCGGTTGCTGAGCACAGCCGCGCGAACCAGGGCGGCATCCGGGATTCGGACCCCGTGATGCACCTCGAATCGCTCCCGGAGACCGCGGAGGATGGAAATGGTGTCTTCCACCGACGGTGGCTCCACCATGACCGGCTGGAATCGTCGCTCGAGGGCGGCGTCCTTCTCAACGTGTTTCCGATACTCAGCGATGGTCGTGGCGCCGATGCAATGCAACTCCCCCCGGGCGAGCATCGGTTTGAGCATGTTGCCGGCATCCATCGAGCCTTCCGCCCGGCCCGCGCCGACTATGGTGTGCAGTTCGTCTATGAAGAGAATGATCCGACCCTCGCTGGCCTGGATCTCCTTCAACACGGCCTTGAGCCGCTCCTCGAACTCCCCCCGGTACTTGGCCCCGGCAATGAGCGCACCCATGTCCAGAGCAAACACGGTCTTGTCGCGGAGGCCCTCTGGAACATCACGGCTGACGATCCGCTGGGCGAGGCCTTCGACCACTGCCGTCTTCCCCACGCCGGGTTCGCCGATTAGAACCGGGTTGTTCTTCGTCCGGCGTGACAGAATCCGAACTACCCGCCGTATCTCATCATCCCTGCCGATGATGGGGTCGAGGCGACCCTTCCGCGCTTCCTCGACGAGATCACGGCCAAAGCGTCGCAACGCCTCATAGGTGGACTCCGGGTCGGCACTGGTGACTCTTTGGCGTCCGCGGACCTCGCTCAATGCGGCGAGGAACTCGTGCTTGGTGACGGAATGGCTCGAGAGTATCCGCCCTGCGGGCGTGTCCGCCGGCTCATCCAGGAAGGCGGCGATCAGATGCTCGACGCTGGCGTACTCATCCTTCATCCGCGCCGCCCATTCCTGCG
The DNA here is from genome assembly GCA_025453925.1 of Candidatus Eiseniibacteriota bacterium. GTDB lineage: Bacteria > JAFGKV01 > JAFGKV01 > JAFGKV01 > JAFGKV01 > JAFGKV01. The sequence continues at coordinate 2,376 of JALOPK010000156.1, forward strand.
CGGCGACGAGGAGTTTGGCCAGGCGCTGGGTGATGTGCACCTGCCCGGGAAGGATGCCGGGGCCGGTGACCTGGGGTATCGAATCCAGAGAAGCCTGCGCATCCCTCAGGATCGCCTGCGGATCCCGATCCATCTTGGCGAGCAGCCGCGGGAACAGGCCCTCCTGCTGGGCAAGCAAGGCAACGAGGAGGTGCTCGGCCTCTACGTTCGGATGCCCGCGCTCCACAGCGAGACGCTGGGCATCGGCGAGAGCTTCCTGGCTCTTCTGGGTGAATCTGGTCAAGTCCATCGTGTTTCCTCCCCCATAACCTGCCCATGACGGGCGGTGAATCTCGAGGTCTGACTAAGTCGTTCCCATCGTCTGCAAGCTCCGTGCCGCGCCACGGCATGGCTCCTCGTCGCCTGTGATGGACCGTCCCTGGGCGAATCGAGCCAAGGCGGCATGGGATCTGCCGTTTTGGCGGCAGACACACCGCCGGTCGGATCAGCTCCACGGCTCTTGACTTTCCCGTCTGGGCTGACGGTACTGGTTCGTCCAACTCGAGTGCGCCGGGTCGTCCAACCCTTGACGAGCCAGGATGACGGCGCGGATATGCCGCGCGCGCAAACATGGTGAATGCGTGGCGCCTCTCCGATGGGCCGGCCCGCCGGCGATCGGGTGGAACACTGGCGACCGGGCAAAGGAGGCATACCGTGAACCTGATGGCGCTGACGCTCGACGAAGAGCAGTGGCTGGCGCCATACTTCTTCGATTCCGTGCTCCAGGAACAGCTCGCGGTGGAATTCCGCGCCGGAAGGCTCTCGGCTGACACCAACCGGATTCGGGGCCGTATCCGCCTCCCCGACGACGGCACGATTGGAGACCTTCCCTCTCCCACCTCGGCGCGGGGTCTCGAGGCGGTTGCCGCCGGCGCGAACATCGCTTCCCGAGGAGAACTGGCGTTGCTGGTGCTCAACGGGGGCATGGCGACGCGGTTCGGAGGCGGAGCCAAGGGAGTCGTGCCGGTGGATCATGGCGTGAGCTTCTTGGGGCTCAAGATCATCGGTGCGCGGTTGCTCTCTGAGCGCTATGGCGCGGGCGTCCCGGTGTATCTCATGAATAGCATGGCGACCCACGCCGCCACCCTCGCGCATCTCGAGGAGTACGCCTACTTCGGTCACGACCCGTCGCTGGTCCGCCCCTTCCTCCAGAATACCCTGCTGCGCCTGACGCCGGAGGGCGGCCTGTTTCGGCACGCGGACGGCCGGTTGTCTCCCTACGGTCCCGGACATGGCGATATCATCGAGGCGGTTGTTCGCAGCGTGCGGGCCGACATGGAGTCACGTGGCACACAAGTCGTTCAGGTCTCCAATGTCGACAATGCCCTGGCGACCCCCGACCCGCTCCTCGTGGGTGTGCACGTGCTCAGCGGCGTCGAGATGACCGTTGAGGTGGTTCCCAACACCGGCGCCGACACCGGCGGCGGCCCTCTTGTTGTCGGTGGCAGACTCCAGATCGTTGAGGGATTCCGCCTGCCCGGCAGCTTCGACATGTCGTCGCTCTCCGACTTCAACGCCAATACATTCTGCCTTGCGCCATCTTGCTTCGACCGGACGTATCCTCTGTCATGGTTCGTGGTCCACAAGACCGTGGATCATTGCGACGCGATTCAGCTCGAACGCCTTGCCGGTCAGCTCTCGGCGTTTGTTCCCACGGCGTATTGCCGGGTGCCGCGCGGCGGCGCGGGGTGCCGCTTCTCTCCGATCAAGGATCGGGAAACCCTGCAGGCGGAGAAAGGCCGGATCATCTCGACCCTGCGCACCCGCGGGTTCCTTCCGGAGTACCGCCCGTGACCGCCGGGGGAAGCCGACGAGACCGCTTCGCCGTCGGCTGGCTGCTGGGCCTCGCACTGGCTGGGGCAGAGACGATCCGGGGCGGCGTGCCGTCCGGCAACGTGGGCGTGAGCCTGGCGTTGATGACGCTGGGGCTCTACCCCTTGGGTCTGGGTCTCGCCGCGCTCATCCTGTCAACCCCGCCCCGGCTGAGACAGCCCGTCCACCTCATGGTCGCGCTAGGGGTGCTGGCCGCTTTCCCATGGATCACCCTCGTCATCTTCCCCAATCTCTCCATGGCGGCCATCGCGAATCCCTCACACTGGCCTCGCCTCGCCGCTGTGCTCGGCGGCACCGTCCTCGCCGCCGCGGAGGTGGGACGGCGATTCCGAATCTGGGCCAGAGCGTGTCCACCCGTCCCTGCGGCTGCGCTGCTCGGGGTCGCGGCACTGGCGGCGGGGGGAGCCATGTTGTCGGCCCGCCCCAAGGATCAGAGCGTTCCCCCGGCAACGACCGCTTCGGGAGTCAACGTGCTCATGATCACTCTGGATACCGTGAGGGAGGACGCCTTGGGATCCTATGCCGGCGAGGACCGGGGCACCCCTACGATGGACTCGTTGGCCGCCTCGGGGCTACGGATCGCACCGACGATCAGTTGCGCGCCATGGACGCTGGCCAGCATCAGCTCCATCATGACCGGCCTTCATCCGTCCACCACTGGGGTTTTCACCGGCGAGAACCGATTGGCGGGAGGGATTCGGACATTGGCCGAATCCTTTGCCTCCCGAGGATACCACACCCACGCGATCGTAACTAATACCTGGTTGAAGCCGGAGTTTGGGCTGGCCCAGGGGTTCGCGGTGTACGACCACCGGGCGCCCGTCAAGCCGGCGCCCGAGCTTTACTCGTTCACCCTGTTTCGCCTATTCCGCCGTTGGGTAGGCGGACAGGCGGCCCCTCCGAGGGAATCGGCGACGGACGTGGTAGACCAGGCCCTCGCCTTCCTTGGATCCAGTCCGCCGCAGCCGTTCTTCCTGTGGCTTCACTTCAATGATGTCCATGACCCGTACGCTCCCCCGTTCCGCCACCTCCCGCGTGAACCGGGCTACCGGGGCTCCTTCCGCACCACATCGGGCCGCATAGTGCGGCTGCGCGAAGGGCACAGGATCTCAAGCGCTGACCGGCTCCGTATCCGTGCCCTCTATCGAGGCGAGGTCGAGTATCTGGACCGGAGTCTCGGGAGGCTGTGCGCAGGCCTGCGCACAGCACCGGTGGCCCCCACCATGGTAGCCCTCCTGGCGGACCATGGGGAGGAGTTCTGGGAGCATGAGAGCGTCGGGCATGGGCACTCACTGCACGGCGAGTTACTCAGAGTCCCGTTCATCGTGTCATACCCTGCGATGGTGGAGGCGGGGAGCGTGAGCAGCCGCCCCTGCGCGTTGGTCGACGTATGTCCGACGCTCATGCACCTTGCCGAACTTCCGGTCGGCCACACCCAAGGGTATGCCATCACGGCGCCGGATCCGGCGCCCGAACGACCCATGATTGCCGAGGGGCTTGAGTTCTTCGGGGAACGGAAGGCCCTCACCATGGGCCGTTGGAAGCTGATCGTGGATCCGGATTCCGGCCGAAGCTGGCTCTTCGATAGGGCAACGGATCCCTTGGAGCAGTTCGACGTGAGCCGGGAGCACAGCGCGACGCTCGCCGCACTCCAGGACACGCTCAGCGCGCATCTGGCTCGCTTCCGGGCTGATGCCGATCGCCTGAGTCTGGCGCGCGACGCCTCGGCAATGGTGCTCAGTTCCGAGCTCCGCGAGCAGCTCCGCGCCCAGGGATACCTCGAGTAGCCCGTCCGGCGCGCCGCCTCCCCGGTGGCCGCGGAATGCGATACGCTTTGCGTGGTGCTCTCGAAGATGGGCAACGCGGTTGGGAACCGAGAACTCTATCCCCCGCAAGGTGGCGAAGGGGGCCGGTCCGATTGTTGCAGCGTGCCGATCATGCGCCGGCGGGATGTGGAATGCGGCGATGCCGAACGTCAGTAGTAGGCCCACCGCTCGGCCTAGGCGGTGTGTGACCCCAGGTCAAGGAACTCGATGGAAGGCCCCTTAGTTGCACCACCAGCGGTAGCCACCACGATGGGGCGGATCTTCATCACGACCATGTTCGGCACTCGCAACCACCTCCCGGCCGCCTCCGGGAAACGACTCCTGAGAAGCGCAACAGAGGAGGGGTTGTTCGGCTCGGCGGTCTCCGAGGATTTCCTCGGTCCCTTCGATCTGAATCCGGTCTCTGCTCAGCGCGACATGGGCGTTCCCGGCGACCTGCATGCACTTCCGTGAATGACGCCAGGTGAACACGAACAGCTCGATGCCACGGGCGGCCACAAGAACGGTGCGGGCCAGGACCCGATGCTGTTCCCCGTTCGGTCAAAGGGGAAGGCGGTCACGGCGACGGAACGGCCCCACGGCTCTCGTGTAACAAGCTACTCAGTAGCGAGATCACTGTTCCACCGCGGCGTCCGTCGGTGCGCCCATCCGCTCCACCGTGTTCCTCAACCGTGCCCCGCACCGGGAGCAGAACTCCCACGTGGGATCAGCTCTCTTGCCGCACGCCGCGCATCGTGACCGGGCGTCGGACACATCGCCGCCGCAGTGCGGGCAGCAAGCGTAGTCCCTCCTGACTCGCGCGCCACAGGCGGGACAAAGCGGGAGTGCATCGTCATCCGAGTGTGCGAGCAGGTAGACCACGAGTCCGATCACCCACGTGAGCAAGACCAGAAGTGCCCAAAGGAAGGGCCGCGCGACACCGCGCTTCTGGGCGTTCCAGTACACCCACACGGCGGGGCCGACCCAGACAACGACTGGTATCATGGCGGCGACTCCGGCGAGCAGAGCCTTGGCGAGTGCGAGGGCCACCATCGCGCAAAAGGCCCAGAACAGGATCATGATTGTCTTCTTCAGTGCGGAGTCGTGCTCATCGAATACGGGGCTCATCGGATGATCCTCTCTTTGCTGTGGAAGGAATCCAGGAGAACCAGAGTGGGGGAGGTGAGCACTGCCAATAGGGCGGCGACTGCGAGCACGCCAAGCAGCGGTCTGGTGGTGACGGTCTCGAGCATCCGGGGTGCGAGCGGAAGGAGCCGCGACGCACACCAGACCGAAAGCGCAGCCAGCCCCAGCAGCATGATCCACCCGCCCGTGATCCACCCGAGTGGATGAGACCCCGGATTCGACCGAACCAGGGCGCACAGTTCCGCGGGTGTCGCGCATGACAGGGGCGGGGCCACGAGACTCTCGTTCAGCAACGTGAGGAGGAGGCGATACTGCCGAAACTCACCACCATTGGGGGAGGAACTCGGGGAGCATTCCGGCCCATCAAGGCTTTCGAGAATCTCCTCCGGACCGAGGTGATCGGCGTTCAGCATGAGTCGTCCTCAAGAAGCGTCCGCAGCTTCTTCAATCCATAG
>JALOPK010000157.1 GCA_025453925.1 Candidatus Eiseniibacteriota bacterium
TGACACCGCTCATGGCGGCGGTCTATCGCGGCGACGCTCGCATGGCACGGATTCTCGTGGACGCAGGCGCGGATCTCGACCTGCGATTGGGCAACGAGGCGGGCGTGCTGGATGTCGCGGCGGAACGGGGCAATCTCGAGATGGTCGGGTTGTTTCTCGAGAACGGCGTCCCGGCGGCGGGGGATAGTGCTGCGGCTCGAAGCCCACTTCACAGCGCGGCGTTCGGTGGCCACTGCCTCGTCGCGGCGAGCCTGATCGAGCATGGGGCGCCGGTCAACGTCTCTGATCGGTGGGGCAACACGCCGCTCCACTGGGCGGCAAGGAGAGGACATGCTGAGCTTTGCGGCCTGCTGATCGACAAAGGAGCGACCCTCGATCTGAAGGGAGATGGCGGCATGACGCCATTGCTTTCGGCTGTCGCTGATCGGCACGCTGGAGTCGTTGATGTGTTGCTCAACCACGGCGCGGTTGTCGGCGCAGCCGAATCACACTACGACCGAACGGGTCTCCACCTCGCTGCCATACAGGGCGACCATGCTATCGCCGCCCGTCTCGTGGAGCACGATGCCGATGTCCAGGCTCTTGATTCTGGAGGGCGAACGCCTCTCTGGTATGCCGCCAAATACGGCCACAAGGATGTGGCGGATCTCCTGAAGAAGCACGGGGCCAAGGCGAAGGACCTGCAGGAGAACTTCGGTACGCCCCGGTTCCTCGCGTCAAAGATCGGAAGTGGCGAGGCGGCACTCTGGTACGTTGGGCATTGCGGATGGGCGATTCGAACCGTGAATCACTTCCTGATCTTCGACTACTTCTCCGAGGGCGATGACCCGGTGTATGCGTCCCTCACCAATGGCCACATCAACCCTGCGGAGATCGGGGACCGCGATGTGTACGTATTCGTGACGCATGGGCATCGCGATCACTTCGATGCCAAGATCTTCCCCTGGAAGGATGCGGTGCCGAAGCTGACGTATGTCTACGGTTTCCATCCCGAGGAACTGCCTGAGAACCGCAGGACAGGCTACGCGGGCCCCGCATACGAGCATATCGGTCCGCGGGAAGTCCGCGAGATGGGTGGCCTGAAGATCCGAACCATTCGTGCCAACGACATCACCCCCGGCGTCGGTTTCTTTGTGGAAGTTGACGGGCTCAGCATCTATCACGCTGGCGACCACGCGGGCTGGGCCGAAGGCGAGCGAGAGGGTTTCACGCAGGAGATCGACTACCTCGCCGCATACGCGCCCAAGGTGGATCTCGCCTTCTGCAACGTGACCGGCTGTCATGCCCACGGCGAGGTGCCGCTGCGCGAGAGCTTCCTCTACACCATGGAGAAGCTCCATCCAAAGGTCATGATCCCGACCCATGGCGGGGGGCGGGAGTTCGTCTACGGTGAGTTCGCGAAAAGCGTGGCTGACCAGACCCAGCACGTGGGCGTGGTGTGCCCGGAGATCCGAGGCGACTGCTACCTGTTCCGCAACGGAACGATTCAGTAGGGTTGGTTTCCGATCGAACCGGGGGGCCACAGTCTCGGGCTGTGGCCCCTGCGGCGTTCCATGATCCGCGCGCACCGATTCCTGTCGGCATTCGGGCCACGCGGGCGTCAGAGGGGCGCGATCGAGACTCGGTCCTCGAGTACCGTTCGCCACCCATCGCCAGTCCCAGAGAGGCATTGGGCAGAGGCTCCGTTCAACTGCCGCGGATCAGGGCGGCCGGCGGATCGCTTTCCCGGAGGATGGTCCGCCCATACCTTCACCCATCCGTTCAATCCGCTTCTTGGGATGCAGTGATCCTGCCGAGGAGCTGACATGGTGCCCGTTGACTGGCTGCTGGAAGGTCCTGCCTTTGTCCGCTACTGCTGTCTGACGGACCTCATAGGCAAGGCCGACGACGATCCTGATGTGGCCGCTGCCTATCGGGGAATGATCGAAGACCCTCTGGTGGCATCCCTGATCCGTGAGGTCAATGAGTGGGAGCACCAGTATCCCATCACGCGGCACAATGACGCCGTCCACCCTCTCCACAAGCTGGTCTTCGCCGCGGGGCTCGGCGTCAAACGTGCAGAAGTGGAACCGGCCATCACCGCCATCATGGCCCATCAGTCGCACGAGGGTCCTTTCCAGGTCAGGATCAGCATTCCCAAGGCCTTCGGCGGTGTCGGTGTTCCGAAGTGGGACTGGGTCGCCACCGACGCGCCCTTGATTCTGTATGCGCTGCTTCGGCTTGGGGTGAGGGATCAACGTGTCATGCGCGGCGTTGCGCACATCCTCTCCCGCATCGCCGAGCCCGGCTTCCCTTGTTTCGCTTCAGGATCCATGGGCAAGTTCAAAGGACCCGGCAGGCGGGAGGACCCGTGCCCCTATGCGAACCTCCTCGTGCTGAGGATGCTGTCCCAGTTGCCAGAGCTGGCAGACACGCCTGCTGCCCGCCGAGCAGTGGAGATGCTGCTCCACCATTGGGAGGTTCGCGGCGAGAAGAAGTACTACCTTTTCGGCATTGGCACAGACTTCGTCAAACTGAAGGCGCCGCGCGTCTGGTACGACCTTGTTCACTATCTTGACACGCTGACCCGCTTCCCCTTCGCCCGCGGCGATTCCCGGCTTCGGGAGGCTGCCGGCGTCCTGGCGTCCAAAGCAGACCGTGAGGGGCGGTTCACGGCCGAATCGGTCTGGACCAAGTGGAAGGGCTGGGAGTTCTGCCAGAAAAGGGATCCCTCCCGCTGGCTGACCCTGCTGGCTCACCGCATCCTGATGCGCATGAGCGCGTGAGGGCATGATGCAGATCACGTTCGTCGTTGAGCACTGTCACCTGAGAGGCGGACATGAGCGTTGCGTGGCGGAATGGGCGCGGCGGCTGGCCCGACGCCACCAGGTCACCATCGTCTCCCATTCAGTGGGCGATCTGCCTCCTGGCGCGGTTCGCTGGGACCCCATACGCCGGATCCCAGGACCCGCTCCCCTGCAATACCTTGCCTTCTATCTGATGGCCGGCGCGAGGGTGAAAACACTTCGAGGTCACATCATCCACAGCCAGGGCCCGAACTGCCCCGTCTTCGCCTTCTCCAGCGTGCATACCGTGGTGCGGGCGAAGTACGAGATCTTGCGCTCTTCGCCGGAGTTCAAGCGCGAGCTCTCATCGAAGCAGTATGCGGCATGGGATGCCCACTACCGTCTCGCCATGGCCATGGAGCGGCGGCTCTATCCCCAGCCGAAGGGCATGCTGCTACCGGTCTCGAAGGGCACGGGGCGAGAACTGCGGGCACACTTTGGAACCCCTGCAGAACTGGTCGAGCCGGTACCGAACGGGGTTGATCTCGACGTGTTCCGACCTGGAATGTCAGGGGAGCGCGAGGCAACGTTACGAACCTTGGGGCTCGAACCCCAAGGGGCGTATGTGCTCTTCGTAGGTGGTGAGTGGGCAAGGAAGGGCTTGCCATTTGCCCTTCGAGTGATCGCGGCGTGCGCAAATGACGTCCATCTCGTTGTCGCGGGCTCGGGACCTCAAGCGTACTATCGCGAACAGGCCGCACGACTCGGGATTCAACAGAGGGTGCACTTCCTCGGAACCTGTGCGGATACTTCCGCTCTGTATCGAACGGGGCTCGCTCTGCTCATGCCCAGCCTCTACGAGGCCTTCAGCCTGGTGAGCCTGGAGGCAGCAGCGAGCGGACTGCCCATCCTTGCATCCCCGGTGAGCGGCACCGAGGAACTGATCGAGGAGGGTCAGAACGGCTGGGTGCTCCCCGCGGATCCCACGCTGTGGGCGGCGCGGTTGAATGCCCTCGCTACCGATCGAGGTATATACGAACGAATGAGTCATCGTGCCCGCGAGGTTGCCTTGCTGTTCCCCTGGGATCGTGGTGTCGCCAGGTTTGAGGAGCTGTATGGACATGCAAACACGTAGCCCCACATCCGCGAGTTCAACGCCCCGCCTATCCCCCGCAGTGTGGCTGATCGGCGGAGGAGTCATCCTGCTGTACGTCGTGACCAATGCCATGGGGGGGTACGGCTACTTCAACGACGAGTTCTACTACATCGCCTGCGCGAAGCGGCTGGCGTGGGGCTATGTGGATCACCCGCCGCTGGCTCCCCTGCTGCTGCGGCTCAGCATGACGGTGTTCGGCGATTCGGTGCTGGCCATTCGGCTCCTGTCGTCGCTGGCGGGAGGACTGACCGTTGCACTGGCGGGAATGCTCGCGCGCAGGCTGGGCGGAGGGGGATTCGCGCAGGTTTTCGCGGCCCTCGTCACCGCGCTGACACCCCTCCTGCTGGTGGTGAGCGGCTTCTACTCGATGAACGCCTTCGAGGCGCTTCTGTGGGTTGGCTCGCTGCTGCTGTTCGTTCGCATCCTCGATGGTGAGAACCCCCGCCTGTGGCTGCTGGTCGGCCTCCTGCTGGGCGTCGGTCTCCAGAACAAGCACACGACCGTCGTGTTTGGCCTCGCGATGGCCATCGCCCTTATGCTCACGTCTGCCCGCCGTCAACTGGCGGCGCGGTGGCCGTGGCTGGCGGCGGCCGTGGCGGGAGTGATCATCCTCCCGAACGTGGTCTGGCAGGTGGCGAATGGATGGCCGTCCCTCGAGTTCTACCGTAATGCCATGATCTACAAGAATGTACCGCGGTCACCTGGCGAGGTGATCCTCGATCAGGTGATGGCGGCGAATCCTGCGGCGGCCTTGGTCTGGGCCCCCGGTCTCATCGGGCTGCTGATCTCGCGTCGTTTCACCACGGTCCGGGCATTGGGATGGATCGCGGCCGTGATCTGGGCGGTACAGATCGCTTCCCAGTCGAGCAGGCCCGACCGGATCGCAGCCATCTATCCGCTCCTGTTCGCGGCCGGCGCGGTGGTGATTGAAGGCCTTACCACCGGACGGCTGAGATGGATCCGGGCTTGTGTCGGAGGGTTCGTGGTCGTCTCCGCGCTGGCGCTTTTGCCCATCGCCGTGCCGGTGCTGCCGCCCACGGTGCTCTCCTCCTACCTGCAGACCATCGGGTACTCGCCAGAGATCGAGCAGGGCAAGACCGCGCCCCTCCCGCAGTACTTCGCCGACCGATTCGGATGGCAGGAGCTGGCCGATACCGTCGCCGCGGTCTACCATCGGCTTCCTCCCGATGATCAGGCCAGGGCGGCCGTATTCACGATGACCTATGGGACCGCCGGTGCACTTGAACTCCTTGGTGCGAAACACGGACTCCCGTGCATCATGTCGAGTCACAACAACTACTTCCTTTGGGGCCCCTGCCCCGACTCGACGGAGGTGGTCATCACCGTTCTGGATCCCGGTGATGATCTCCCAGAGCTCTTCGAGGAGGTGTCACTCGGTGCCGTGACCGATTGCGAGTTCTGCATGGACTACGAGGACAATCAGCCCATCTACGTGGCAAAAGGCCCGCGATTCTCCATCAAGGAGAAATGGGCTCTCATGAAGCACTTCGAGTAGGTGTTCGGAGATAGTCTCAAAGCCCCAGGCCCGCCTCCAGAAGGGACGAAAGTACGTATGAGGATTCAACCCAAGGGCAAGGCAGTCTATCAACTCAAGGTGACGCTGTCTGGCGTGAAACCCCCGATATGGCGGCGATTCCTCGTGCCAAGCGGCATCACGCTGGCACAGCTCCACGGTGTGCTCCAGGTCGTCATGGGGTGGACCAACAGCCACCTGCACAAGTTCATCGCAAAGGGCGTCATCTACGAGCTGCCGGACGCCGAGTCGTATGGGGCGCATGAGGACGAGAGGAGGTCAGTCTTGGAAGAGATTCTCACTAAACCGAAGGACAGGCTGACCTACAAGTACGACTTCGGTGACAATTGGGAGCACGAGGTCGTGCTTGAGGCCGTCGCCCCATTCGAGGTCGGGGCGCGGTACCCGTGCGTGGTGGCGGGGAAGCGGGCTTGCCCACCGGAGGATGTCGGCGGTGTCTGGGGATATGCAGACCTCCTTGCCACGCTTGGCGAACCCGATGACCCGGAACGCGAGGAGATGCTCGAATGGGTCGGTGAATCCTTCAACCCTGAAGCGTTCAACGCCAATGAACTCAACGTCGCCCTTCACGGCGGCTGGCTGCCTCCCGAATCAAAGCTGTAGCGACGAAAGGAACGCCGGGGCAGTCCTGGCGCTCAGTGGGTGTATGGGCTGTTGCCGCGCCAATAACCCGGGCATCCAGGGCCCCCGGCACACGTCCCGTCGGGATCTTACTCCTCGGGCGCCGTCTCGCGCCACTATTCCAATATGAGAATAGTGCGCCGGCGCATGGGATGTTGGCAACGTGTTGGGTTTCTCCCGCTCCTTCGACATCTGGCCCAACCCGCTAGAAGTCCTGATCTCATCTACGTCCCGTGCGCCACGAATTCGCTCCCTTTCCGCGTTCCGGGCAGCGCAGCGCTCCCATCTCACCTGAGGAGAGGTTCCCACTTCTCCGCGTTGTTGGGCGCCTCGATGCGGCCGCCGAGGTGCTTCCCCAGGAACGTCTCGATGGCGGCCCACCGCCTCATGAGGTTCGATGACCCCGCCCCGCCGGTATGCCCGGCATCGGGCAGGACCATGAAGGTGACATCCTTCCCCAAGGCGCGCAGCGCTGCAACCATCAAGTCGGCGTGCTCCTGCCTTACTCTCACGTCATTCGCATTGTGGATGATGAAGAGCGGACCCATGACCTGGTTGGCCTTGTGCAGGGGGCTGATCCGCGTGAGGAACTCAGGATCCTTTCCCATGCGCACCTCGAAACGCCCCCTCGCCACCGTCCATTGGTGGGGCATCGAGTTCATGAACAAGTTTGCATCGCTGATGGCTTTCATCGCCACGCCGCACGCGAATTCTCCAGGCCAGAACGTCAGGGCGGCCAGCGTGGCGTAGCCGCCATAGCTCCCACCCATGACGGCCACTCGTCGTGGATCGGCAATTCCCTGCATCACCGCCCAGTTCTTGCCGTCCACGAGATCCTGAACCGCCTTCCCTCCCCACTCCAGGTTCCCGGCATTCTGGTAGGCTTTGCCGTAGCCCGTCGATCCGCGGAAGTTCACCTGGAGCACGGCATACCCGCGGTTGGCCAGCCATTGCACGGGGAAGTCTAGCTCCCAACTGTCGCGGGTCCATGGGCCGCCGTGTACATAGACCACCAGAGGGAGGTCTCGGGGTTCGACGCCCACTGGGAGGGTGAGGTATCCGTAGATGGTCATGCCGTCGGTGGCGACGAAGTCGATGGCATTCTTGATCGCCAGCGACTCGGTTTCGAGCGCCGGATCCTCGGAGAAGAGGAATGCGATCGTCTTGGCGCCCCGATCGAAGTGGTAGTAGGCTGTCGGTCGGTTCGGAGCGGAGAATCTGACCAGCCAGCCTGTGTCCGAGGAGTCCCTGCTGCGGATCGAGATATCCCCCTCGCCGATGCCCGCCAAGAGCGCGAAGTCCCCCCGGATCGAGTCGTCGAGAAAGACCCACGCCATCCGCTCGCGCTCATAGCGAACAGCCTCCAATGTATTCCGGACCGGATTGATCAGCAGGCCTGTGACGTCGAACAGGGGGTCTTCGCTCACGACGTCCATACCGCCGGTGCGGAGATCGACTTCCACCAGCCGTTCGGCGTTGGCCCCGAGGCTGGTGATGACCCAGAGTCCCGTGT
>JALOPK010000158.1 GCA_025453925.1 Candidatus Eiseniibacteriota bacterium
CCCACCTCCACGCCCACCCAGGTGCCGACCGAGTCATACTCGCCCACGTTGGTCTCCCAGGTCTCCTCCGGGACCAGTTCCTCGACCAGCCGTTCCGACCGGCTTTGGGATCTCTACCTTCTCCGTCCGTCGGTGGTGTCGTGCGACTCCACGACTTTGCGGCAGTCCGCGCGGGTCGACGGGTCGGTCCAGGTCCGGCCGGCCGCGGGGGACTTCACGGTTGGTGCACAAGTGACGTATTCCCTGGATGAGGACAACCGTCGTGCGGATCGGAGGACGCGGCGGAGCCAGGCGCGCTATGGCCTTCGTTCGAGAGGCGTGAATCTGGGTGGCGTCGCCCTGGATTGGGCTCTGTACCGGGCCACCCGCGACGACTGGGAGATTCCCGTGCTGGGAGCCGGCGTCTCGACTACCAGTGCCTCGATCACCGATGGTTTCTCCCCGTCGTTCTCGCTCCCGATGACCCGGCGCCTCGAGGCCGTAGGATCATGCGAACTGTCGCGAGAGCACGTCACCCGGCGGTCCGTAGGCGACAGCCTTGTGGTGCGGGACGCAGTGGTGCGCACCGTCACCGCCACGCCCGGTCTTCGGCTGGCCTTCCCCGGGAAAGGAAGGCTTCGCCTCGACGCGGAACTAGGGTGGCGCGTCGCCGACGGGCCATGGGCGCAACTGGCGCCATTGCTTCGCCGCACCGATGAAACGGGCCTCTCCCGGCTGATCAAGGCGGGCGGTGAGCACAGGATCCAGGAGAAGCTGACCCTGAGCCTCTCCGTAAGCGTCGGTACGGTGCCCGGGCGAGGGAGGATCGCGGAGGGTTCGATGGAAATGGCGGCGTATTTCTGATGCTTGCTGGCGCTCTTTGCGTGATTCTGGCGACAACCGTATGGGATCTTGGGGGGATGGTTGACGGCAGGTCCATCCTGCAGCAGACCGCACAGAGCCCTGATTCGATCGGGCAGGGAGAAGAGGCGTTCGTGAAGGGTTTGGTGGAGCGGGAGCTCGGCGGCGAGGGATTCCTCGAAGCACGATTCGAGACTACCTTCGCAGAATCAAGTCGCGTGGTGCGACTCGTCGCCGGTCGGAGATACACTCTCGATCGCATTGTCATAGAAGGCGCCGCGCCGGTCGCCGCCCGTGCCCGTCTCAGTCTGGAGCGACTGGCCGGCGATCCTTGGGATGCGGCGACGGTCCGGCGCCGACTCCTCGATCTGCTCCGGGCTCACGAGGACGAGGGATACCCCTTCGCCGAGCTCGCAGTCCGCCATGTGGAAGCAGACAGCGCGACAGCTTCGGTGAAGGTCCGCATCGGGGTGTCGCCCGGCACGCGGGCGGTGATCGAGGGCGTGGAAGTGCCGGACACCATTCGGACGAAGAGCCGCGTGGTCGCGAGGCTGGCCGGCATCAGGCCGGGATCGCTCTACCGGCAGCGGCTGGTCGAAGAGGCCGTGTCCCGTCTCCGTGAAACACGGTACTTCACACTCGTGGGTGAGCCCACCCTGACGCGAGGGAGGCCTCCCGACGGGTTCCTGCTCCGGATACCCCTTGCGGAGCGGCAGACCCATCATGCCCGAGGGGCGCTTGGTTTCTCCCGCGGGGGCGCCGTGGTCGGCAGCATCGAGGCCACGCTCAGGAACATCGCAGGCACTGCCCGGGAGGCAGCGTTCAGCTGGAACGGAAGGGGAGAGGGGAGAACGGATCTCGGCCTTGCCTACCGCGAACCCTGGATTCTGGGGCTGCCGCCATCGCTGGATGTCGAGGTGCGCCAGGTCGTCGAGGACACGCTCTGGGTTGAGCGGGAGGGAGAGGTCGGCATGACGTGGGATCTCGGGGCGGGGTTCACGGGCAGCATCGGGTATCAGGGAAGGCGAGTGATTCCCGGCTCGAGCGGGGACATCTCGGGATTGCGGAGCGACGAAGCCTGGGGCCGGGCTATCTGGGATCGGGAGACCGCAGAGGACCTCCCACCACGAGGCCACTGGATTGGACTGCGGGCCGGCTACCGCGATCTCCTCGATCTCGAAACCGGCATCAAGACTCCCGTGGTACGCCTGGAGCTGGAGGCCCGGCGAACGGTCGTCTACAGCGCGAGAGTGCTCTTCCTGTTTCGCGGGGCAGGGAAGCTCGCGATCCACGGAGGGGACGAGCTTCCACTCCCGGAGCGTTTCGCCGTCGGCGGCGCCCGTTCGGTTCGAGGATACAGGGAAGCTCAATTCCGTACAGACCGAATAGGCTGGTTCACGGTGGAGGCCCACCTGAGTTCGCGGGGCCTTTCGTCGATCTTCCTGTTCGGCGATATCGGCGCGTACCGGTCCGGCGGCGCATACCGGGACCTGTGTGGGTTCGGACCAGGAATCACGGCACGCACGACGCTCGGTGTGGCGAATCTGGCCTATGGGATTCCTCGGGGCAGTGATCTCCTCCAGGGACGCATCCACGTTGCGCTCGGGGGCGACTTCTGAGTACGCTGGATGACCTACGCGGCGACGCGCCGAGATCGCCATGTCGCGAGAACGCGGCGCGAAGGGGAAGATGTTTCCCGGCGTCTACCCGATGGAGTGGGACCGCTGATCGGGATCCGATGTTGAGGAAACGCCGCCGTGCCGCTTTGTTGCGTGCGGGACAACCCATGTCTCGCGGGCCGGCGTGCTCGCGTGGGTGAGGAACGCTATGCCGACAGGTCCAGACAATAATCCACACACGCCCGATCGCCCTGCGGGGACGGAGCCACATGGTGGGCAGAGCAGGATCGTGGTTGCGGGCGGAGGCGGTTTCATTGGGCGCGCATTGGGAATGCGGCTCGTCGCCTCGGGTCACGAGGTGGTAGTACTCACGAGGGGGAGCAGCGGACCGTCAGGTGATCCCGGTCCGCGTCGCGTGCACTGGGATCCCCTCACCCGGGGGCCGTGGACCCGCGAGATCGACGGAGCGGCGGCGGTGGTGAACCTGGTGGGCGAGAGCATCGCCGGACTGTGGACGCCCTCAAAGCGCCGGCGGATCATCGAGAGTCGTGTCGTGGCGGGAGCGGCCCTGGCCGATGCGATCCGGGATACGGCGGCGTGCCCTGTTCTGATCCAGGCATCGGCGGTCGGGTTCTACGGCGACAGGGGAGATGAAGAACTCGATGAAGGATCATCCAAGGGGGAAGGATTCCTTCCCGACGTCACCGAAGCCTGGGAGGCGTCGACCGTGGCTGTCGGAGAGCGCGGTGTCCGCCGGGTCGTGTTGCGCATGGGCGTCGTGTTGGGACCGGGAGGATTCCTGCCCCGGGCGACCCTCCCGTTCAGGGTGTTCGTGGGTGGCCGGCTGGGTTCGGGGCGGCAGTGGCTTCCATGGGTGCACCGCGACGATGTCGTGCATGCAATCGAGTTCCTGCTGCGACGGGAGTACCTCGAGGGGGTGTTCAACGTGGTAGCGCCGAAGGCAGTGACCAACGGGGAGTTTACTGCGGCGCTTGCGGCACGGCTTGGACGACCTGCGTTGTTCTCTGTGCCGGCTCCCGTGTTACGGCTTGGCGGCGCCATGGCGAAGGAACTGCTGCTGGTGAGCCAGCGGGTCTTTCCTCGGCGACTGGTGCAGGCTGGGTTCACATTTCACTATTCTAATATTAGAATAGCCCTCTCGTCTCTGATGTGATCCGTGCGGATCGGCTATCCCTGCATCAACTGGAGCGTCGGCTGCAAGGGAGACCGCACCTTCCGCCTGAAGTCCTACAGCGAAGAGCGGCTCATCGATACCGTGCGGAGCAATCTTGCGTGCCTTTGTTCCATGCTCCGGTACAATGCAGCCCACGACATGCTCTTCTTTCGGATCACCTCTGACTTGGTGCCCTTTGCATCCCACTCAGTGTGCCGCTTCGACTGGGTCGCTCGCTTTGCGTCGAGCTTCTCCGATGCGGGCGCCTACACGCGCGATCATGGAATCCGGATCTCGATGCATCCCGATCAGTTCGTGCTCCTCAACTCGCCGTCCGAGGAAGTCACTGCCCGCAGCATCGCGGAACTCGCGTACCACGTTGACGTGCTGGATGCCATGGGGTTGGGCGCTGACGCCAAGATCCAGATTCATGTTGGCGGCGCGTATGGCGACAGGGCGCGAAGCGTGAAGAGGTTCATCGATCGGTTCCAGCGTCTCGATGATCGCATCAGGCGCCGGCTCGTCGTCGAAAACGACGACCGGTTGTTCGGGCTGACCGATTGTCTGGCAATCAGTGCCGACACGGGCGTTCCCGTCGTATTCGACTGGTTCCACCACCAGATACTCTCGTCAGGCCAGCCGCTCCCGGAAGCGCTGGGGCTCGCCGCCTCCACATGGGCGCCGGAGGATGGTGCACCCATCGTCGACTACAGCAGCCAGCTGCCGCACTCTCGACCCGGCAGCCACGCCGAGAGCATTGACATGGCCGATTTCGACGAGTTCCTGGCAAAGAGCCATCCACACGATTTCGACCTGATGCTTGAGATCAAGGACAAGGAGGTCAGCGCCTTGAAAGCGGTCGCGAAAGCCCGCTCGGATGCGCGGTTCATCCCGGGGGAGAGCGGTTGACCTGCGCGGCCTCCCGGATAGCGCCTCCGGTGAAGAATGGGGGCGTTCGTGTCCAGGTCACGAGGCGCGTCGCCGCCGAAGCGGAATTGCAGCCTTAGGGCAAGGAGCAGACATGCCGCGAAACATCGAGATCAAGGCTCGGATCGATGATGTTGAGAGGGCGCTGCAGCGCGCACGGAACGTAGCGGGAGAGGCGCCCACCCTGCTCCTGCAGGATGACACCTTCTTCAACTGCGCAAACGGGCGTCTGAAGCTCCGGATCCTCTCCGACTCTGCGGGAGAGCTGATCTTCTACCAGCGTCCGGACACTTCCAAGCCCCGCGCGTCAGACTACACCGTTGTGCCAACCGCCCATCCGCGACTGCTGCTGACGGCCCTGACGCGCGTCATAGGAGTGCGGGGCCGGGTACGCAAGCGTCGCTGGCTCTTCGCTGCCGGTCGGACCAGAATCCACGTCGATGAGGTGGAAGGCCTCGGCCCGTTCCTCGAACTTGAGGTGGTGCTCTGCGATGACGACCGACTGGGGGACGGAATCGCAGAAGCCAGGCGCCTGATGCGTGAGCTCGGTGTGCCTGAGGATACGCTTGTCGGCGGGGCGTATGTGGACCTTCTCCCGACGCGCGAAGGGCATGCCGGATAGGCACGGTCGCCCGCTCGTGGGACCTACTTGGTCTCGTAGCCTCGCAGGTTGAAGATCACCTTGCTCCCGTCACGCTCCAGATGGAAGGGAAGCTCCCGCAATTCAGGAAGCGCCTGTCGCACCTCATCCTGGAGCGGGCCCGGGACATAGAGCAGGAGAAACCCACCACCGCCCGCCCCGGCGATCTTCCCGCCGACCGCGCCTGCAGCCATCGCCCTCCGAACCAGGTCGTCGAGGCTCGGATCCGTGATTCCGGGCGCCAGCTTCCGTTTTACGTCCCAGCTCTCGCGCAACGCCGATCCGACCGCATCGGCCTCGCCTCGCTCGAGACTCGTCGCCAGATCGAAGGCAATGGCCTTCAAGCTGTCCAGCATGGGCCTGTTGTCGGGAACCCGGGCCTTCTGCTCCAGGAGAATGGACGCCGAAGACCGCGTGCGTCCGGTGTAGAAGAGCATCAGGTTGCCACCCAGTTTGCGCCGAAGTGATTCGCTCATGTCCAGCCGCCGGGCCGTGACTCCTCCCCCGCGCTCGAACACCAGAAGCTGGAGGTGTCCGAAGGCGGCGATGTACTGGTCCTGCACCCCGATGGGCTTGCCAGCGCGGTCGATCTCGATGTCGCACGCCTCCCTGGCGAGACGCTCGGCGTCGACGAGGGTGCCCCGGTACGCATGACAGGCGTGGAGCAGACCGACTGTGACGCTGCTTGAGGAACCGAGCCCGCTGCCCTGGGACGGGATGTCAGCGAGGGTGGTGATCTCGACGCCTTTTGAAAGCCCCGTGGTTTCCATGGCGCCCTGCACGAGCTCGTGCTGGAGTTCCGACACCGCTTCACGGATCTCTTTCTTGGAGTAGTTGACGATTATGAGCTCGTCAAAGCGTTCCTTGATGATCACGTAGACGTACTTGTCGATGGCGGAGCTGACTACCGCGCCACCGTGTTCCCGGAAGTAATCGCGGAAGTCGGTTCCCCCACCGGCAAGACTGATCCGTAGCGGCGTTTGCGTGATGATCATCGATTCAGCATCTCCAATCTGTCTTGGGCGTTCTTGAGGGCCACGGTTGGGTCGATGCCGCCGGCGAGCGTCTCCTGCATGGCATCCACCAGTGCGGCGGATGCCCTCATCCAGCCCTCGCCCCCGGGGACGGGCCTGCAGCGAAGGAGCGACCACGCCACCTCCACACCGAGTTCCTTCTCAACCCAGGTTGCTCCCTGTCGTAGGGTTGGCAACCATCCATGGTCGTGGAGTTTCTGGAGCTGGTGAGACTCCGAGAACAGCGCCAACAAAAGCGGAGTCACGGCGGCGCTGCGTTCAGGGTCAGCCGTCGCAAGCCCGAACGCCCACCCGTCGGAACAACTCACCGGCTCGGCGCCGTCGATGCTCGGGAGGACCGCCTGGGCGAGATGATCCGCATGGATACTCGCTCCGCGAATCATGCGGATCTCCCAGGATCCGCCCTCTGCCATTGCGAAGCGGCCCGAGACGACACCCTGGTACACATCTGCCTGTTCCAGCACATGAAGATCGGGAGGTGCCACGCCCAAGGAATCGCGCAGCGTTGAGTAGATGCCGAGCGCCCTGGCCAGCGCAGGTTGATCGACTCGCCACTCAGTCCGCTCTGACAACTCTGCACCCAAGCTCCATGCCCACGGGAGAAGCTGCGCCACCGAGCTCTGTGATCGTGCGCCCGGAGCGGCGAAGCCCCAGATATCCGGCGCGCCGTCGCCGTTTGTGTCTCGGGTGAGGGCGCGGGCGAGGGCAGTGAACTCTTCGTAGGTCCATCCGATCCGGGGGGGAGGAAGCCCGGTGGAATCCACAAGGTCCCGGCGGTAGTGGATGAGCCTGACATCCATGTCGTAGGGCACTGCCCACACATACTCATCTCCCTGAACCACCGGGAGGAGCACGTCCATGACATTGGTCCTGACCGCCTCCGCCAGCTCCATCGGGAGGGGCTTGAGGATTCCCCGCGCAGCCAGGTCTTTCGTCCATGCGGTCTTGAACATGATAACGTCGGGCAGATGACCCTCTTTCGCCATCAAGAGGAGCTTCTCAAGGAGCAGGTTCGCCTTGCCCGGGCCAAAGCGGAGCGAAAAATCCGGCTGCGTTTCACGATACTCGTCGAACACACGCTGGACCGATGGGTGGGTCGCGTCGGGTGAAAACCACGGAGGAAGCATGGCTTCCAGCGGGGCGCGTCGATGACCGCAGCCTGCCGTCAGGATCGCCAGAGCCATCGCGATACCGTGGTGTCGTGTCATGATGCTGCCTTCCTCACACCGGAGTCGCCGCGCGCGAAGGGCGCAAGCGCCGCGACGAGCATCCGGGGAAAAAGAACGAGGAGCGGGAGGCTCACCAACAGCGTGAACGCCATGAGCGGGCCAGGCTCCACGCCATAGCCCGAGAGGAATCTGTCGATCCCGAGAGCCACCGTCATCCGGCTTTCACTACTCAAGAAGAGGAGCGGAAGTAAGAAGCTGTTCCAGGCAGACGCAAACTCAAGAAGGAAAGCTGCCGCGATCCCCGGCGCCGCCAGCGGGAGAATCACCTTCACGGCAACCTGGAAAGGGCTCAGTCCGTCCAGCAGGGCAGCCTGTTCCAGGCTCCGTGGGACCCCGTCTATAGCCGCCTTCATCAACCAGACGGCCATCAGAATCCCGCCGCCCCGCACGAGAGCGATGGCCAGCGGGTTGTCCTGCAGCCCGAGCATGCTTACCAGATGGGACTGCGCCGCGATCGCGGGCTTCTTCGTCTGCAGTCGCATGATCACGAGTGCAGAGAGAGCGAGGGCTTTGAATCGCGACCGCGCTCGCGATGGCTGTCCCCACATTCTCCAAGGAAAGCCGGCCGGGATACGGGATGGGGCCGAGAGAAGCCGGAAACCCACGGGGCGAGAGCGCCACGACAACGGCGGTGGCGATCGGGACGATGAGGTAGAGCAGTGCTCCGGCCAATACGATCCGTTGCGCCAACCGTCCTCCGGTCATGGGTGCGCCCCCGTCACGCGCCGAAGGCACCACGCAGCGACGCAGGCCGTCGCTAGCCCCGCAAGGACAATCGCGCCGCCCGCGGCAGCCATGGCGGGGGTCGGATCATGCAGGAGTCTGTCGAACAGGTAGATGCTCGCCATGCTGGTCGCGTGCATGGGACCGCCCATGGTCAGCCTTGCCGGCAGCGCGAACTGCCCTGCGGAGTGCAGGGCCACTGCGACCCATACTGCGAACAACGTCGGCTTGAGGTGGGGAAGCTCCAGCCGGAGGAATGTCGCCCACCTGTTCAGACCGCATATCATGGCCGCCCCATAGAGGTTCGCGGGGAGGGCGACCAACGCGCCCAGGATCACGAGGGCGGTGAAACCGATGCCCTGCCATGTTGCGACAACGATGAGAGCAGGCAGGGCAGTGTGGGCTCCCGCGAGCATCCTCAGGGCCGGCAAGCCGAAGGCCCCCATCCACCGATCAAGGTGCCCCACATCTGCCATCAACACGCCTCTCCAAAGGACGACAGAGGCCACCTCGGACATGAGCCATGGGGCGAGTAGGACGGCAAACCATGCCATGCAGGCGGCCCGCGAGAGCGGGCGCAGAGCCAGCGCGATGACCAGACCTGCACCGACCTGGGCTGTTGCTGCTCCAACGGCGAAGAGCGCCGTGTTGAGCAGCGAACGGATGAACACGTGATCACGGAGGACAGCCGCGTATGCGCCGCCAACACCTCCCCCCACCTTCGCTAGGCTCAGCCTGACCATGTAGAGCAGGGGGACGATATCAGAGACCGCGACCAGAGCCACCGCGCATGCCGCACCGGCCATGAGCCTCCTGTCGCCCGCCATCACAGGCGTTTGCCCGTCATGTGGTCAAAGTAGTGGAGCCGGCCGTGCGGAAGACTGAGCCCGTAGGACTCGCTGTCCAGCGACTTGCCCCGTTTCATCCGGGCGGTGAGTCGCACCGTATCCCACTGAAACACCATGATCTGCTCGTGACCCTGTACGTGACGATTCAGGAGTCGTGCCGGTCCCCCGGGCTCCACATGGACGTCTTCGGGGCGGAACCCGACGACAACAGATCCCGCGGAGGGCGTTCTTGGGAGATCATGGCACTCCTTCGCGAGATCCGCCGGAACACGCTCGATCGGCAAGAGATTCATCGGCGGGAAGCCCACAAATCCGGCGACGAAGAGGTCGGCAGGCGCATCGTAGATCTCGGCTGGAGTGCCTATCTGCCGGATGTGTCCCTCGCAGAGCACCACGATCCTCGTACCGAGGCTCAAGGCCTCGCTTTGGTCGTGGGTCACATGGATGAACGGCACACCGAGCCGAAGGTGGATTTCGAGTACCTCCTGCGCCATACGATGACGAAGCAGGGGATCGAGAGAAGCGAAGGGCTCATCCAAGACGTAGAGGTCAGGTTCCCGTACCAGGGCCCGAGCGATCGCGACCCTCTGACGTTCGCCACCGGACATCGCGGAGGGGCGGCGGTCGAGCAGGGGCTCGACCCCTACCATTTCGGCGATGCGGCGAACACGGCTGCTGCACTCTGATTGCACTACCTTCGCGGCTCTCAGGGGAAGCTCGATGTTCTGCCGGGCAGTGAGATGAGGGAAGAGCGCGCCGTCCTGGAACACCATCGCGACCTTGCGTTTCCCCGGGGGGAGATGGTCGATGCGCCGCCCATTGAGCGAGATATCGCCGTTCTGGTGAGACAGCAGACCGCAGATTGCCAATAGCAACGTGGTTTTTCCGCTCCCGGAGGGGCCAAGGATCACCACGCGGTCATCCCGCTCCCCCTGCAATGAGAACTGGCTGACAGCCACCATCGGGCCGTAGGCGACAGTCAGGTCGCGGATATCGATGTAGGGCACGGTTCAGACACTCCCCTCACCGAGACAGTTGACACCTCAGGCAGTCGCATGCGACAATGTTCGCGTGGTTTGAGGCTATTGGTATCGCGAAGGAGGTACAAGATGCATCAACGCGTTGTCGGCGTCACCCTCATGCTAATGCTCGGGATCGGGGCCGCGTGGGGCTCCGGCTTTGAGATTCCTGAGGTGGGGTCGCGCGCCATGTCGGTCGCCGTTGCCTTCACCGGCATTGCCGATGATCCTAGTGCGGTATGGTTCAACCCCGCGGGCATCACGTTTCTCAAAGGCTCTCAATCCGCGGTCGGGTTCACCGCGATCGTGGTTCCGGGTACCAAGTTCACGGGCAGGAACGCCGGAAGCCCGTCGGCTCCTGACACCGTAGAGGCCAAGGACGATATCTTCACGCCCGTGCATTTCTATCTCGTGAGCGATCTTGGCATGGAGAAGCTTCGCCTCGGCCTCGGCATCAACTCGCCGTTCGGTCTCGCGAAGCGGTGGCCTGCGGGATCCAGCTTTGCCAGCGACGTCATCACCATGGGCCTGAGCCCAGTGTTCGTCAATCCTAGTCTGGCCTACCAGGTGATGCCGTGCCTGTCGGCGGCCGCCGGTTTCACATTTGTCAGGTCAAGCGTCACGCTGATGAAGGCACCCTACAACTACTCGATCGACCGCGACGGGAACCTCCTGACGTCTGAGGGGGGCGATCGCATGTTCGCGTTGGACATGGACGGCAGCGGAACGGGCACCGGTTTCAACGGAGCTCTCATGGGCCGGTTCATGGAGGGCAAACTCGGCATCGGCGTCACCTACAGAAGCAAGATCAAGGTCGAGTTGGAGGGTGACGCGAGCTTCGGCGATATCAGCCAGGGATACCTTCCCATCGATGTCACCGGTGATGGAGTCCCTGACCCGGTCCCGGTCTCACAGGCCCTGTTCGGCGTCGCCGGCCTACGCAATGCGAAGGATGCCGGCTCGACTGAACTCACCTTCCCAGCCATGCTGAAGTTCGGCGCATCCTACAAGGTGATGCCGTGCCTGACGCTGACCGCCGACTTCGACATGACCATGTGGTCGAGTTATGACACGCTCTCGGTCGTGTTCGACAAGTACGTCGCACTGAACAAGCCCCAAGCGAAGAACTGGGAAGACACCAACGCCATCCGCATGGGCGTCATGTATAGGATGAAGGAGTGGCTTGAGCTTGGGGCTGGGTTCTTGATCGACAAGAACCCGATTCCTGACGAGACCATAGGCGCAGAATTGCCCGATACTGACCGGACCGGAATCACCCTTGGTGCCGCCATCGGCCGCGGGCCATTGTCTCTCAACGTTGGATTCCTCCACCTCATGATGAAGGACCGGGACACCGACAACCTCGTTCTGCCGAGTGCAGCCTCCGGAGGAGCCGCCTCATACCAGACGGGTACCTTCGAGAGTTCCGCGCAGCTCTTCGGGATCACGTTGTCGCACGCGTTCTAGTCCGCGACCAACGCTTTCATTCGGCCCCGGCTCAATCGAGCCGGGGCCGTCTCGTTTGACGGCCAGGATCCGGCTGGCGAATAGCCCGCTCCGTCCGACGGGCATCAGGGGCGCGCCTCACTATGCTCCAACACCGTTCGTACACCGGACCATTGCCCTCCTGGAGCGGTGTGAACCGCGACTGCAGCCCCTGTGGGAGCGACCTGCCCTACGATCTGATTGACCTTTCTCTCGACCTGCGGAGCTCCCACCTGCGGTGCAGCGGGACCTCCCCTGCACCGCGACGATTGCGGCGGTCAGGGCCGCGAGTATCTTTCCATGCAGCATGAATCGAGGGCATGTCTATGGTGCTGCCACTCGTTGGGGCTGAACGGGCTCGGTTCGGAGTGGCGCACAGACTCGTCACGCGACAGGGGAAGGCGGCAGAGAGGAGGCGACTGGTACAGCTGCTACCGCAACGGTATCGAACGTGTGTGGGGTACTCACAGTGTACAAGAGCGGGAGGTTGACCCATGTCTGTGAGAGGGAACGCGTTGCGGCCGTGTGCACGTCTGGCCGCTCTTCTGCTTCTGCCATCTTCTTCCCTGTTCGGGCAGCCGGAGACTTGGACCATCGAAGTCGTTGGCGGGGGAGCCTGGCCTACCGCCGCAGTCCACTATTCCATGCTCACGCACGTATGTCACTCCAATCCTCCTTCCACCCTGGTGCATTCGTTCCGGGACAATGCCGGTTGGCACCCCGCGCCCATTGACGAGACCACGGATGGTGAGATCCGGACGAAGTCCATGGTCTGCGAGAACGATGGGACTCTCCACGTCGCCTATCGGGGGGGCATGTACGCACCCTATCCCTTCCTGGGCTACGCGTGGCGAGACGGATCGGCGTGGCATGTGGAGCACTTCCAGACGTCCTACTACCCCGGCCCCCCATCGCTCGCGGTCGGGGAGGGTCATGTTCCCCACGTGGCCTACGGCCGGATGATGGGCACCCAGGTGTTGCTACATGCATGGAGACCCGCAGCCGGCTGGCAGTTTGAACTCGTGGCCGAACTGCTTGCCGGTGAACCGGACATCGCTCTCGACGACTCGGGCCACGTACACGCCGCGTACTCGGAATCGGGCGATTTCTCGGAAGTGCTGGTGTATGGCGTGAAAGGAGCGTCCGGGTGGACCTCGGACAGCCTCGACGTGGACACCGACATACTTGGAGCCCTTGCCCCATCCCTCGCTCTGGATGCTGGGGGCGATCCGCATATCAGCTACGTCCGGACCGACGATCAGACTCTCTGGTATGCGTGGAAGTCCGGCCGTGGCTGGTCGTTTGAGGCAGTGAGCCAGGTGGGCAGCGGTCTCTCCGTTTCATCACTGCGGGTGGACCAGAACGGCATCGCGCACATCGCGTGGTGGGATGAGGGCGCCGATGCGGTCATGTACGCGTGCCGAGCTCCTTCGGGCTGGGCGATCGCGCCGGTGAGTCCGGATGCCGGCGGCGTGCAGGACATCTGCCTTGCTTTGGATCCATACGCCAATCCCCGGATTGCGTACGACGATGCGACGACTGGTGTCGTCAGGCTGGCGCGAATGGGTCTCTCGCTCTGGGTGAGTGGGTACCCCGCCTCTTACGAGCTATCCTGGAGCCCCGCGAGCGGAACGACCGCGTTCTGGATCTATGGCGTTGCGAACAGCCCGTTCTTCGAGCCGGGGGTCGACCCTCCTTACGATCACCGGATCGCGGTACTCGGCCCGGGCACTTCGACGTGGTCCGCGACGCTCGGCATGGGCAGCGAGGACAACTACACCTACCGTGTGCTCGCCCTCGACGTGAACAGCCAGGAGATCGCAAGGTCGCGCCCGGCAGGGGAGTTCGATTTCCTGACCCAGCTTCCATAGCACGTTTGCCATGTGCCATCACCGCAGCTCAGAAGGCTTGCCCGCAGTGATGATTGCAGCCTGTCTGGTAGGTGTCGCCTACTCTGAGGATGCCACAGGTTATGCCGGTTCGTACGTCCGTGCCTCCATGGACACCCTTGACTGCATCCACCTGGTTTTCGCGACCGGCGGCTGGGCAAGTTCGTACTATGGGAGGTACGACGGCAATGAATGGGGGAGCGCCGTCACCTTGCCCGGATCGCTCCCGTGTTTCGTGCCCTATACCGTCCCAATAGTGGAGGTGGGGCCGTCGCTCATGGCCCGGGCAGCTTACGGTACCGAGACCGGCGCATACCCCAACGACCTCGCTTATTTCACCCTCGCGGAGGCCACCTGTGCCGGCGGGACGTCTTGGTCCATTGAGGACATCGGCAATGACGGCTATCGCCGGTCCGACTATGGGCTTGCAGTCGACGAAGCCAACCAGGCCCACCTGGTCTACCTCGTGACGAACTGGTCGTGGCCCTACTGGTGGCGGATAGTCTACCGACGACCCGACGGTGCTGAAGTTGTCATCCGCCACACCCAATCGGCGACCCACCACGTCATGACACCCGGCATCGCCGTGCGCGATGGTCTTGTTCACATTGTGTGGCGGGAGGGCGGTCCGGCCCTGAGCACCGTCAATCTGTTCTGCGCGGAAGGCCCTCCGGGGGGCCCATTCCCTGTCCAGCAACTCACCACCTTCGGTGCGGGGCTTTACGTATCGGAGGCACCTGATGTCGCCGTCGCCCCCGATGGGCATGCTGAGGTGACCTATCTGCTCATGGATGCGACGTCGTCACCCTCACGCTACGCCGGCGTCTATTCGATCACTCCTGGCGGACCGACGACACGCATCGACACGTTGAGTGTGGAGGCGACTGGTGCTTCAGGGCCGAAGATCACTTTCGATCTTGCCGGCAACCGCTATGTGGCGTGGGCGCTCGAAGCCCCCGGCGAAAGCTACTACGCGGTCAACAGCGACACAGCCGTCGTGTTGCCAGGGGCAGGGTCCATGGACGTGTGCGCGGGAGCCTCCGCATACTATGTCCGAGCAACCATGTCCGGCATCGTCTATGGAGAGATCACTGCCGGGGGAGCGATGCCCACCGCCGCCATCACGTCAATCGAGCCGAGCCCCATGCGCCGTGGTATCGATCCCAGTCTGAAGCTGCTGGGCACCACATTCGACAACGACGAGGGGGGATCGGCCGTAGCGGCGTGGGAATGGATCTCCGACATCGACGGCGTCCTGGGCGCCGAGGAGGATCTCACACTCCCCGCTCTCGCGCTCTCCCCCGGCACCCACGTCATCACGTTCAGGTGTCAGGACGACGAGGGAGTCTGGTCGTCTCCTGATAGCGGCGGGGTCACCGTGTTCGCCGATACTGTTCCCCCGCCGCCCGTGATGGTGCTCGGCATCGAGCCTGGGCTCGACGACACGCTGGTGGTGTCCTGGAATCACGTGATGGACAATCTCGGCATTGACTGCTACCGCGTGTATCGCGGCGCCATGGCCTGGTTCGATCTCGACGTCCCGATTCACAGCGTCAGTGCAGCAGAGCCCGCAGTGTACGTCGATCCGGATGGGCTGACTGCCGGGTCCGGATCAGCGTTCTACGAGGTCGTGCCGGTCGACGTCGACGGCAATGCGACGGGGGGCAACGCGAGGGTAGGGGGTGTCCGGTTTCCCCCCGACCTGCCCCCCTCGCATCTCCGGTAGGACGGCCGAGTAGGCAATCGGGCTGCAGCGTACAAGCGAAGACGGCGCCGGGGAATCCCCCGGCGCCGTCTTCGCTTCAGGGGCTCTGTCTATTGCTCAGTCGTGAAGTCGAACTCGCCCAGGGGGGCCGAGGCGCCCGACTCGTTGCCCGCGCCATCTACCGCGGTAATCCGGTAGAAGTAGTTCAGATCCGGATTCCCCATGCCCTCCGGCACCGACACG
>JALOPK010000159.1 GCA_025453925.1 Candidatus Eiseniibacteriota bacterium
CGATGCCGTTCCGCGCCGCGCACCCCCACCCCCACTGAAGGCCATGCCCGCGCGGAGGTGTCAATGCCAGGCAGGGGAATCGAAGCCCTCCGAGTTCTTGTCGCGCTTCTCATTGCCGCGGTCGCGTGCACGGCCGGTGGTGATCAAAGGGATCAGGTCGTGAAGGGCATTATCGTCACCAGCCCTGCCTTCAGGGACAGCACCCCAATCCCCGGCCGGCACTCCTGTGACGGGGAGGACCTCTCTCCCCGCCTCGCGTGGATCGACCTTCCGGCCGGGACCCGGAATCTCGCGGTGATCTGCGACGATCCCGACGCACCGGGAGGCAGGTGGGTCCATTGGGTGCTCTACAATATTCCCCCCGACGCGCCGGGTCTTTCCGAGGGGTTGCCCGCCTCGGAGACCCTCAAGGATGGGAGTAGACAGGGTCTCAACGACTTCGGGCGAATCGGGTATGGGGGGCCGTGTCCGCCACGGAGATCTACGCATCGCTACTTCTTCAGGGTCTACGCGTTGGACCAGGGGCTTGTCCTCGGTCCCCGCGCGACCGGGAAGACCCTGGAGCGGGCGATGGAGGGACACGTCCTCGGCTCGGGAACTTTAATGGTAACTTTTCGCCGTACTGACAACGCCGACCACTGACCCGCCGGACTTACCGTCACTGAAGAAGGCCCAGGACACGCGGTCGGTGTCGTGGGCCTTCGACTATGCGCTCCCGAGGATATGGCCTACCGCTCGGTGGTGTTCTCCACAGCCGGGCCTCCCCGTTGTGCGACGGGGATGTTGGCGCCGAAATCTAGTTCGCCGACAGCATTGGATGCCGGAGCGGTCTGGGAGGCGTTTCGTGCGATGCCGCGGAAGAAGTAGTTCAGCGCCTCATTGCCAATGCCTGCCGAGAAGTCGTACTGGGTCGTCGGGGATGCCACGGTCTGCCACGGCGCGCCGGTAGGAGTGAAGAAGGCGGTGGTGCTTCGGTAGAGGTCGTACAGGGTCGCACCCGTCACTGCCGCCCACGAGAGGCGGGCACTCGTCGGACTCAGCTGCACGATGCTCATCACCATGGGGTTCAGGGCGCCGCCCCCGCCGGTCACCGCATGCCAGAAGCCGTGGTTGGTCTGATAGGCGCCCCCCGCGGAGATCCCGACGGGCGAACTCTGACCGGTCGTGCCGGTCACGACGTAGGCCCCGCCGGTCATCCTGGCGCCCCCGCCGGCAATCACCGACGGACCGACGACGTATTGAGCGCTGGCTGACACCGAGAGCAAGACGAGCAATGCTGCCAGGATGATAGTTCTCACGACATCAGACCTCCGTGTGGGACGGACACGCGTATAGAACGTGGCAAACAAGATGGGGTCGTTGCCGCGCTGGCGCAAGGTCCGGCGAACCGATGCGGAGCGTCGAGACTCTCGGGTTACTTCTCTTTCTCATCGCACAACCTACCGGACGTGGGCTCCCATGGCCTGTGCATATCGCTGCAGCCCGGTCGCCAGGGCATCCATGGCCCGGTCGATTTCGCCGCAGTTCAGCACATAGGCCAGCCGGGCCTCATCTTGGCCCAGACCCGGCGTGGCGTAGAACCCGTTGGCCGGAGCGATCATGACGGTGGTGCCTTCGTGCCGATGCTCCTTCAGGAGCCACGCGGCGAAATGGTCGGCATTGGCCACGGGAAGACGGGCGACCATGTAGAACGCTCCACCGGGGAGTCGACACTCCACGCCCATCTCCGTCAGGCGGCGATAGAGGAGCCTTCGCCGGCAATCGTACTCCTCGATCACCTTGTTGAAGTACTCCTGCGGGGTATCAACGGCGTTTCCCGCGGCGATCTGGTCAACGGTGGGCGGGCAGAGCCGTGCCTGCCCGAACCTGAGGATGGAGTTCATGAAGTCATGATTTCGCGAGAGGATGCACCCCACGCGCGCGCCGCAGGCGCTGTACCGCTTGGAGATGCTGTCGACCACGACGGCATTCTCGACTATCCCCTCAATCTCGAGGATGCTCACGTGTCTCTTCCCGTCGTAGACGAACTCCCTGTAGACCTCATCCGCGATGATGAAGAGGCCCCGGCGGCGTGCGATGGCGGCTACTCCCTCCAGTTCCTCCCTGGTGAAGACGGCTCCTGTTGGATTGCCTGGGCTGCAGAGGACTATGGCGCGGGTCTTCGGGCTCACCAGCGCCTCAAGCCGGTCCATTGATGGAAGCGCGAAGTTGTCTTCCAGCCGCGTGGTGAGGGCCTTCACCGACACGCCTGCCATCGTGGCGAAGCCGTTGTAGTTCGTGTAGAACGGCTCCGGCGTGATGATCTCGTCGCCGTGGTCGGCGATGGCCATGAGCGTCAAGATGATCGCCTCGCTGCCGCCGGTGGTCACGAACACGTCACGCTCGCTGAGGGCAATACCCCACCGTTCGTAGTACGTGACGAGCTTCCTGATGTACCCGGGCAACCCCGCTGACGGGCCATACGGAAGCAGAGCGTCCGAGAACTCGCGGTAGCCGCGCAGCAACTCGGTCGGGCTCGCTATGTCCGGTTGCCCGATGTTCAAGTGGAAGACGTGGATTCCTTGCTCCTGCGCCTCCACGGCCAGGGAGTGCAGTTTCCGGATGGGCGAGGCGGGCATGGCCTTGCCCCGGAAGGATACCTCAGGTAGTCGTGCCATTCATTCCTCCATACGTGCGGGTCGACACGGTCATGAGCCAGGGAGCGGCAAGCTGCGCCGCAAGCTGGTGGGATGATTGTCCTCGCATTGCAGAATCCACCTCCTCCAGGATCTCGCCGAGTTCCTCGTCCGACTTGGCGGAAAGCACGGGCGCCAGAGGGCCGATCACAGCCGCCCAACGCAGGAGGAAGTCACGCAGAAGCCAGGCGGAACATGCGTTCACCACTTCACCACGATCCGCAGGTCCTGCAGATACGCCGATCGGTCGTTGTCGCCGCCCGGAGTGCTCATAGGCGCTCCAGGCATGGCCGGGGAATCCTCATGGGATTCACAGTCTCGTTCGTTGATGCGAAGAACACATCCCTGGTCTCTGTTATCCGGCCTCGATCGCCAAGACACCCGAATTGAAGCCTGCCCGCGCTGCCCTTCGACAGCCGCGGCGGCCCTCTTGATAAGCCGTCAGGCCGGCATCATATTCTCCAGTCCGCAGATCACAAATTGCATCGATTGCTGCCAGTGTCAACCGGTCCGGAGGAACCCCGTGGCCCCACCCTCACGCCGTGTCACCCAGTCGCTTGCACACGAACACATGCCCCTGGAGGCGGATTCTTGCTCGCGAAGGGACTCCTCCACGCTGCACAAGCTCCCTCAGTGGGGCGAGACCGGTACTCCACGAACGTACCGCCGCGAGTCATGAGCGATCGTCGAGCCCCTCCCCTCTTGTGCACTCAAACCACGAGCGCGGGCCTGCTCCCGCGTGCGCGGCTTGTGACTCGCCCTGCACTCACTCGCCGCATTGTGCAGGCGGCACAGCGGCGACTCCTCCTGCTCTTGGCTCCTCCTGGGTTCGGCAAGTCGACAGCGCTGCTCCAAGCCGTTCCCGAACTCCAGGGGGTTCTGATTTGGCACGACGTTTCGGAGTCGGCTTCGACTCCTGCTGACGTGGTGGAGTCGGTACGAGGCGCGATAGACCCTGAGGGTCGGGATTCTCCAGTGGCTGCCGTTCTCGGCCCGGCCGCTGCCGCGCAGGTCGCGGCGGCGCTGATTCGGAAGAGCGAGACCCCATGTTGTCATCTTGTTGTAGACGGTCTGGACCGATCGCCCAACATCGTTCCCCTATTCAGGTTCATTAGATCTCTGGTTTCGGTTGCGCCAGAATCACTGCACATCATGGTGACCAGCACCACCCCACCGTCGTTCTCTCTGGGGACGCTGCGGCGCTCGGGAGACCTGGAAGTAGTGGGTGAAGATGCGTTGCGCTTCTCGGCGCGAGAGATAGAGGCGCTTCTGGAGCTTACCTGGCGACAGCGACCAACGCCTTTTGTTGTGCAGGCGGTAACTCGTCTCACGGCGGGGTGGCCTGCTGGGGTGGCACTCTTCCTGATGGGACACAAGGCGCCGCCAGCCCGAGAGGACGACGTGACCTCGACGAGTCTGGTGGAGGCAATCGATCCATCGGATCGGCTGGTGCTCTATGCTCTGGCGGCGGTGCCCTTCGTGAATCTCGGCACATTGGAACGTCTCACCGGAGAAGGAACCAGGGCGACGGCGCAGGAACTCATGAGTCGCGCTCCTGGCGCGTTCAGATCTACCGGAAGTGTAGTTGCGTTGGCCCCCGCATTGCGGCATGAGCTATGGAGCATAGCAGAAGCCGAGCTACCACACGGGGACACGTCGGCTCTCCGGCTGAGGGCCGCAGCGTACTTGAGAGAGGAGGGCTGCCTGGAGGAGGCTTTAGGCCTCTTCGCGAGAGAGAGGGATGGCAACGCGGTGAACGATGTGCTCTCCCACATGGGGCTTTCATGGTCATTCCGCTGCGACCCAACTCGATTCTCGAGGATCATGCCGGAGATCGAACGGCTTCCCACGCTATGTCCCGAGGGTCTGGTCGTGTGCGCCCGACATCATGCTCTTAATGGAGTCTATGAGCCCGCAGGGAGCCTGATCATCCGTGCGTGCGAGAGGGCTCAGGCATTTGCTGATCGCGTCTGGCTGCTCGCGTATCACGCCCACCTGCTCTCGCTGGAGGGCAGCGAGTCAGCCGACGAAGCGTGGGGGAAGGTGATGGCCACACTGGGGTCTCCCGACCCTGCGCACCCATGGCCCCTGGTTCTCGCCGGATCTCACCTCGTCAGGACCAACCGTCTGACGCAGGCGGCCCATGTCCTTGATCGGGTTCTCGGACTGCCTGGTCCATCGACGGATGATTGGGATGTCACCTGGGCGCTTACAATCAGAGCGGAACTTGAAGTGAGGAGAGGCGGCTATGAACAGGCGCTGTCCGCGCTGGACGACGTGGCCGAGAGGGCGAAGAGTGTGGGCGCGCAAGCGGCAATCGTAGCCGGCAACCTGCGGGCCCGAGTCGAGGCGCTTCGGGGGGCCTTGCATCGTGCGGTCGAGCTGGGGACCGAGTCCTTCGAGTCGGCCGTCCGCGTCGATCTTCTCTCCGACGCGGCCATCTTCGCCGCACGCCTCGCGCGATGGGCGATCTGGGAGGGTGATTGCGATGCCGCGCGAGTGTGGGCAGAGCGTGCACAGCAGCTCACCGAGCGCACGAAGTCCACCGGCGTCCGGCGCTCGATTCTTGTCGTCCGTGGCACGCTCTCGTGGCTTTCCGGCGCAGAGGACGAGGCGCGTGGCTTTCTATCCACGGCGTATGCCCTACCCCGGGTTGACAGATTCGAGGACCTCTGGGATGATCTGCTCCTCGCCCTCGTCGCGTTCAGAACGGGGCATGAGGATCTGGGGCGAGAGCTCCTCGATGGCGTCCTTGCGGAGGCCTCCGGCGCGGAGCTCCTGCATCTGACGGTGAACGCGCTCCTGCTACGCGCATCACAGCGCACCGCCGGCAAGGATACGGATAGTGCCCGAGCCGATCTTGATGCAGCGCGTGGAATACTCGGCAACCGGGCCTTCCAGTTCATGCCTGCGGCAGATGCATCGATGATGACCGTGCTCTCCGGCGAGCTCGCCGCAGGGCGCCGAGATGCAGCATGGCTGGCCGCGTTTCGATTCCCGCAGTACCGGCCCTGCGCGACGTCCAAGACAGGAGTATCGGTGGGGATCAACACCCTTGGCCCGCTAGAGCTCACCATTGTGTGCGCGCCGATTGACAGCGCCGTCTGGCGCAATCACAGGAAGTCGCGCCTTCTGTTCGAGCTCTTGCTGGCTTCGCAGGCCTACCGCGCATCCTCCGATGAGATCATGGAGTACCTGTGGCCTGACGTTCCAATGGAACGGGCGAGGCACCGGCTGGAGTGTGCCGCAAGCTCCCTGCGCAGCGTCTTCAGGAAGGCCCTTGTCGATGATTCCGTACAGGTGCTCTTCGAGCCCCCGTTCTACCGTCTTGGGTTCGGAGAGAACGTATCCCTCTCTCACGTCATGTTCGAGTCGGTAGCTCAGGCGGGGTTGCGAGAAGCTCGTGGTGGTCAGGAGCGCGCCGGTGTAGACAAGCTTCGACAGGCCGCAGGCATCTATGCTGGGGTGTTCCTGGAGGATGCCCTGTTCGAGAGGTTCACCGACCTGACGCGCCAGCG
Organism: Candidatus Eiseniibacteriota bacterium; assembly: GCA_025453925.1. Taxonomy (GTDB): domain Bacteria; phylum JAFGKV01; class JAFGKV01; order JAFGKV01; family JAFGKV01; genus JAFGKV01. The sequence goes on from JALOPK010000159.1 coordinate 6,194, forward strand.
ACTCGCTGACCTCCACGAAGAAGTCGTAACCTGCCTGGCGGCGATACCCGCGGTGGAGCCGAGCGAGCGGCTCGCACTCTGGGAGGGCGTGCTGCGGGTCGACCCGTTCAACGAGACAGCCTACCAGCAACTCATAGCATTAGCTCTTGACAGGCGAATGCATGGAATCGCTGCGGGCTACTTCAGGGCGATGAAGAGGCGTCTCTGCGAGGAACTCCAGCTACCGCTACCAAGATGGGCTCACGCCCTTGGGAGGCTTCTCGGGAGTAGCGCGGAGTCGTAGATCACCCATCATATCGCGCACACGCGCCGCCCAGGTTCTCTGGAGCAACATCCGGCGTAGTGGTGCTTGATGCCACCCACCTCCGGCAGCATCCAACAGGCATCGGGACGCATACGGGGGAAGCAGTCGGCAGGATTCATGTTGATCGGTCCTGCCCTGGGAGGAAGAAGCCATCGGCCCCGTGCCAGCAACCCAGCCCCACCGCTCTCCCTCGTGCCTGATCTCACCCCCGTCGTCTCGCAGCTGTTGCTGGGGTCACCCGACCCCCCGCAACATGGGCTCATGTCTGCCCAAGTTCTTCAGCTCGGCACACGATGCGTTGGCGTGATGCCGGGTCACCACACAACGAGGAATCCTGCCATGGACGCCCAGACAGGGGTGTATGGCCGGATTCGCAACGTGGTTCTTGGTTCGCCTTGTGCTGACTGGATCCTCCCCTCACGGTATGTCATAACCGAAGTCCTGTTCGCCGGCGCGGTTTGAGCGCGTCAGCTCTTGTCCGGTCGCATTCACCGCCATCACAAGGTAGGTCCAGTTGCTGTTTGGATCACCGACACCGGCAGAGCTGGACCAGGTGGTAGCCGGCGGAGTTATCATCGCCACGCGGTGTGCATATCCCGGCCCCATCCCCAGCACGAACCACGGCAGGTTCTCGGCGCCATAGATCCAGTACTCGGTGGTTCCGCCAAAGGATGACCACGTGAATTGGGCCGCGCTCCCCACGGTGTTCCCAGTGAGAGCGATTCCGTCCGTACGAGCCACCGCCTGGTCCGGGATGGGATAGGTGTGGTGGAGATGCGCATCGAACGGCACGAGCGTGTAGAAGACCGTGCCGAGAGGAGGCGCCGGATCCACGAAGCTGTCAGGCATCTGCGGATCAGGCTCGAGAACGAACACGTCGGTCTCTGGGTCGTAGAGCCACTGCCCGGAATCGTCCATGGGGATCGTTCCCCGCCTCAGACCGACGAGGTGGGCCTTGCCGGTTGTCGTACGAATGATGCGGATGCCTGCCAGATCGGGATCCGTTGGATTGATCCAGGAGAGCGTGACAGGGCCCGATGGATCCGGCCGTTGGGCCATCAATCCGGTCACGCTCGATGGACTCGCGAAGTCGGTGAGCCGCACAAACATGACCCGCTCGGGCCTGGTGCCGTTGTATGACTCGTCCCATACGGCACATGCGCCGCTCGTTGGGAGGCGCTCCGGCAGCTTGGAGTACTTCACGCCGATGGTGTCCGGCCTGAGGTTGATGTCCGATGCTCTCGTCCACACCCACGCCCCATCCGTCGTGAGATCCTTGCAGGCGATCCACTCCTCGGGTTGCCAATGCTCAGTCCCGCCGATGTTGGAGTACATGTCGCCGAAGCCGGTAAGGTAGGTCCCGTTGTAGTACTCATAGGAACGTGTCGCCACGTAGAGTCGATTGTCTGCACTCAGACCGATCTGGGCGAAGCTGCAGAACTGGAGCCACGTCGAGTCGGGATAGACGCCCTCGTAGCCTTCATAGATCCCATCGGTGCTGGGATAGATCGCTTCGGGCTCCGACCAGTTGCCATGGGCGCCACGCACGATGAAGAGCTGAGCAGAAACCGGCTGGCCGACCTGGTTGTCGAGCCAGATGTAGCCCGGGTCGGCATTGGTGGTCTGGGAGTAGAGGCAGTACACGGTCCCATCGGGGCCAACTGCGGCAGACGGGTAGGCAACGCCATGCAGATCCTCCTCGACACCGCCGCCGTACACGACGATCTCAGGCCCTTCCCATGTGTCGGTGGCTTTGCTGTAGTGGTAGACCGGCAGGTCATCGTACTCGTCAGCCGGGTCGGATTCGGGATCGGAGTCGAAGAGATAGACGTCGCCTTATACCGGGTCCACGCACATGGCGCCGCAAACCCTAAGGGTATCCTGGGTCGCCCACTCGACGTTGGCGTCGCTCCACGTCACACCGTTGTCGAAGGAGGTGTTCACCGCGTAGCCGGAGTACTCAAGTATGTTCCCGGCCGCATCCCGGAGCAGGTCTGCCCATCGCACCGTCACGTGACCCTCGTTGTCGACGCCGACGTTGGGGAAGTTCGATTCCCTGGTGTCCGCCAGCGAGCCCTTACGGGTGTGCTCCAGGTCGTGCTCCCCGCAGGACGTCGCGAGTAGAACACTTCGTACGTGATGACGCTAGTCTGGTAGATCTGGTGCCACGTGGCGTGCACGGTGCCGTCGGTGCCGACTGCCAGGTCAAGCCGGCCCGCGTCGCTGATGGACTGGCTGATGGCGATCGGGTTAGTCCACAGCCCGAAGAAAGTGTCCCAACTGGTCACCATTATCTCATTGTCGTTCTCGCTGCCTGATTCCCATCCTGCGATGAACAGATCATTGGCACCCGCGATGACTTTGCGGGTGTTATGGAAGCACAGAGGACCAAGCTGTCGATTCTGGTTCCCCGGAGACGGGTATTGGATGTTCTGGCCCAGCACCCAGTTGGTGCCCTCACCAGGAGGCTCACGAGAGGGATTGCGCATTTGGGGCGCCACCGTCGAAGGTTGCGCGGGGACATGAGGGGCGGCCGGACTGACCGTATCGCGAGAGAGCGTGGCGAAGGCGGGATCTGCGTTCACGCTGACGGGTCGAGGCGCCACTGAGTGGCGTGCCTCGAGGGATCCCCTCGCGTCAAGGGTGAAGAAGCCTATGCACAGAACAACGCACGCGATCGTGGATTTGGGACGCATGAGCCACCTCCTGGTCTCCAAGCACTCACCCAGTGCCGAGCCGCGGTTCGGCCCAGCGTCAATTCCAGTTGCGCGACCGACCAGACTACGTGGGCATACCGCGCGGATCCATCGGCAAGACATGAGCCAGGCGGCGATCCGTGAGGAACTCGTCGAGCATCGACACAGTTGCCACAAGGTCGACGATGGCATCGGGAGGGGATGAATCCCTCGTCGAACCACCAGCGCCGAACGCCCCGTAGGACCGGGCCGAGCTGGCGAGGTTGGTTCCCGCAACAGCGGCTCCTGCGGCCACTGCCCCGCTTACCTCCGTCCCCGCCACCAGCCCGCTTGCCATGTACGCGTAGCCGGTCGACGCAAGGCGTTGACGCGGCGTCTGGTCCACCCCCGAGAACGTCACCGCACGCCAGTAGTCATCATCTCAACAGCGCAAGCGCCAGCACGAGCGCCGATCTCATCGCACACCTCCGTGGGGAGGGTTCACGGTTCAGAGCTTCGCTCAGTCCACCGCGCTCCGCTTGACCTCGTCGCGTTCCTCGTGGGTCGCATGGCGCAGCCTGAGATCCTCCTCTCCTGGCGCGCGCTCCTCATCGCCCCGCCTGCGCTCCTCTTCCCAACTCGATTCCTCCTCCCTCCGTGCCCGCTCGTCCTCGATCTCCCGTAGTTCCTTCTCGCGCAGTTCCGGGTACAGGTACGAGTCTCGCTCCGCTGCCGCGCAGTAGTCCAGGCGCCTCGTCTCAAAACCCTTGCGCTTGGCGACGACACGGTAGTCGAAGGTCGTTCCGTTTGCTTCACCCAAAGAGACTATCGTGAATCCGGACACTCCCTTCTCTACCCACCATTCCCCCAGGCGGCCATTGGGTGTCACGTAGACCTTCATAGGGTTGGCGGCATCAATGGTCACCGTCTCGAGGAAGAGCGGATCAAGCTCGATTTGGCATCTGCCGTTGACCAACTGCCGTTCCCCGAAATCCTCGAACCAGTTCTCGGGGCTTTCCTGGCAGTACATGAGCGTCGGCCCCTGCGACGTCTTCACCACGCAGCTCTTGGTACCAGTTCCGGCGAGCCCACCCTGGTAGTAGACGCCATGGCCAGAGG
>JALOPK010000494.1 GCA_025453925.1 Candidatus Eiseniibacteriota bacterium
ATCAGGTCCGTGGCGTTGTCGAACAGCCCGCGATACCGCTCCTCCGACTCCCGGAGGGCTCGCTCGCTGTTCCGTCGGTCAGTGATGTCACGTATCGCAGTGACCACGGAGACGACTACCCCGTTCTCCACCATTGGTATCTTGCGCGTCTCGGTGGTGATCTGCCGATCCGCGACGCTGCTGGTCTCCTCAGTCACAAGGAGCTCTCCGGTGACGAATACGCGCCGGTACTCATCTTCCACCGCGGCAGGCAGGAACGGGAACACTTCGAACAGCGTCTGCCCGATTGGGTCCTTGGGGAGCCCGAGGCGAACGATCCAAGCACGGAATGCCTGGTTGAACAGCAGGATGCGCAGGTCCCGGTCTACGACATGAATAGCGTCGCTCATCGCTTCCAGGGTCGTGCGGTACCGGGCTTCGGACTGCCGCAGGGATGCCTCCGCCTGTTTGCGGCCTGAGATATCCAAGAACGTGGCCTGAACCGCGGGGCGCCCGCCATACTCGATGCGCGACGAACTGATTTCCAGCCAGCAGGTCGTCCCGTCCTTGCGTACTCCCCTGAACTCGTACCCCGATCCTAAGGGCCGGCCGACGAGCCGGTCCTCGAACCGCTGGAAGAAAAGGCCCCTATCCTCCGGATGAACGAGAACGGGGATGTCCTCCGGAGAGAGGGACGTGAGTTCCGCGGTGGTGTAGCCGAGAATTGTCCCGATCGCCTCGTTCGCGAACACAAGACGTGTGGGCGGGCTCTGGGCAACGACGATCCCCAACAGTGACTGCTCCACCAAGTCCCTGTACTTCTTCTCACTCTCCCGGAGCGATCGCAGGGCTCTGCTTCGCTCGGTCATGTCGCGCGAGACCACCGACAGAGCGTCACGGCCTCGGTACCGCACAAGGCTGGCGCTTACTTCGACTTCCACCAGGGAGCCATCTTTCCGCCGGTACAGCCGCTCACCGATGAAGACCCTCCCTTCGCTGACGACCCGCCGGATGCTCTCTGCGATGTCATCGTCTTCGTGGGCGACGAAGTCGTGCACCCGAAGGGTCTCCAACTCTGCCGCCGAGTAGCCGAGGAGACCCTGCAACGCGGGATTGGATTCGAGCACGCGCCCCGTTTCGATATCCTGCGACTCCTCGATTCCAACGGCCGAAGCCACGATGGCAAGCAAGGCCAAATCGTCCGCAGCCGGCTCAAAGTCCCGCCGGTAGACGACACAGAGCGAACCAACCGGTTCGTCCATTCGCCGAACAGCGACGCCGATGTACGTTCGCAGCCCGTGGAGAGACACATTCGGGTCAGTCGAAGCGTACGGGGTCGATGGGAGGTCACGCACCACAACGGGCTCGGCGGCTCCCCCTTTGATCACATCGTAGCACAGGTGGCCATCCGGCCTGACCGTCGGGTCATATCCGGCGGGAGTCTGCCACTGGCCGATGGAGCACAGCATGCCCTTGGAGAGGCGGTTGTACAACGCACAGTCTGCACCCAGCAGATCTCCGGCCATGGCCGTAAGCATGTTGATGTTCGCGCCCGTATCCGTGCCGAGGTGCAGCAGACACTGGTTCAGCCGCGCGATCTGCTCCTGGACACGCTTCCGGGGAGAGATGTCGCGCATCATGAGCTGTACGGCTTCGAAGGGCTGCCCGGATGCGGGGAGGCCGTATGCGTCGCACAGCAGCCACTTCCTCGTGCCCCTGGCGGTCGTGATCTGACACTCCATGGCGTGAAGCCGCCCGCGAGCCTTCGCACTCTCCGCCAAACCGACCAGGACACCACCGCATCCGAGGATGTCGCCCGCCACCAGCCCGACGGCGGACACCACATCCGGATACCTGTCCTCAAGTTCGAAGATCCGCAGTATGCCCCGGTCTGCGTAGATGATCGTTCCGTCGGGACCGATGGTGAGCAGTCCGATGCCAGCGAACTGCATCGCCTCCTGTCGGATCGCATCAATGTCATGATGGCTCAGGCCGAGGGCTCCGAATCGAACCATGCACTCCCTCCTGTGCGCCTGTCCCGATTCCGCGGGACTCAACTACCCTCCCCCGGGCGATGTGAGAGCAACAGCGTGCGGATGCCAGCCTTGGCCGGTCTCCCGCGGGGAGCTTGCGAGGGGAAATCCCTGCCGCCGGCGGCCCGACCCTGTTCCGCACTGTCGGATCTCCCGATCCAGACGGAATCCGTCTAACGCTGATCGCATGGCAACCTACGCGAGCCGGTGCCTGATGCCAACAGATTGGACGAGGTGACGGCACGCGGCACCGGTGGATCGGTGCGCAGAACGCGCGCCGAAAGGGAACCGAGCCCCAATCCACTGCCCTGGGAAACCCCGCCGGGGATTGCACTCAGATCGTTTCTGTGCTTAGTTGAGATGATATGTCGCCATGAGCGTGACCGTCTTCGACACAACGGCGATGGCTCGAGGCCCCAGCGCGAGAGGGAGAGCGCGTGGATCCACTCACTCACGTCATAGCAGGCGTTGTAGCCGGCGGTCTGCTCGAGGCAGACGCCGCAGGTTTCGCCACGGCGGCTGTCGCTGCAATGGCACCAGACGCCGAGTTCGTGACCCGGCGAATTCCCCGGACCGCCTTTCTGGACTACCATCATGGAGTCGTCCACTCGATTCCGGGAGGCATACTTGCCGGCTTCGTCATTGCCATGGGAGCGGGAGCCATACTCGGGCGAGGGTGGGAGTCGATGCTCCCCTTCGCCCTGGCCGGGGTAGGAAGCCACATCGCTCTGGACCTCCTCATGCACAACAATGGGATCGCGCTCTTCGCCCCGTTCAGTCGCCGGCGCTACTCCTTTCCGGTCGTGCTCGGCCTCAATCACCTTACCTCCTCCCGCACGTGCCGAGATCAGAAGTATGGCACCTGCATCGCCTGCCAGGCGCGGGGATTGCGGTACAACCCATTCTTCTGGGTGCTCCTGATCGCGGCGCTGGCGTGCCTGGCAGTTCCCGCACTCAGCCGGGCCTGGGCGATCCTGGCGCTCTCCGTCTTGGTGGGGCTGTCATTCAACGCCACCTCATACCGATCGGTCGCGCTGGGAGTCGCCGGGAATGCTCCCCACGCCCTCCGAGTCAAGGCGTTCCCCGCATCACACTCGATGTCGCGCTGGCTGGTGCTGCGCGAGGAGCCCGAGGAGACCCGTGCAACGCTGGTCGAGGCCCGCGGCCCGCGGGTGCTCTGGGCACGATCCGTCCCCAAGCAGATACCGCCTCCACCGGTCC
>JALOPK010000495.1 GCA_025453925.1 Candidatus Eiseniibacteriota bacterium
CTCCGAGCAGGGTGAGCAACAGAGCGATCAGAACTGGAAATAGGGAGAAGGCCACAGAAAGCCTCCACCATGCTGGGCGATCGTCAAAGAGCAAACCCACCACCGACCACGCGACCACGCCGGCCGCGGCCGTATAGACGATCATGAGGAGGATGGCCATCATCTGCGTAACCTTGCCTTTCCAGCGCAATTCCGATAGATTGCTTGTGTATTCACCGTCCCCGGAGCAGCACGTGACAGGAGATTCATCCCTGCTTTATACCTCAGCACTTCTCGTACTGGCTTCATCCGCTTTGGGATGCGTGCGCGAGGACCAGCCCGCACATCCCGCTCTCCCGGCACGCCCGGGGATCACCCGTGTGTGGGCCGTTGGAGACGGTGAGAAGGTCAAGCGTGACGATCTCTCACACTGGGCGGCCACAAGTTCCGACAACGCCGTCTGGGACGGCGCCACCGTCCGCCTCTTCGGCGCCCGCAACGAGATCGTCGCCTTCCAGCTCATCCTCGAGGCCCGGGGCTCAGGCGCCAGTGACGTCGATGTCCGGCTCGACAGCCTCGCCGGTCCAGGCTACACCATCGCCAACCGCTCCGCCAACGACGACCCCTTCGACTTCCAGGGCCGCCACGTCGAGCTGTTCCTGGAACATTACATCAACGTCACCCAGCGCTCCATGAGCGGCGGGATCGCCGCCTGGTATGACGCCCGACCCCTGCCCGATGCCGAACACCTGGGATGGATCCCCGATGCCCTCGTCCCCTTCCAGGCCACCCCCGGCACCGCCGACTGGGTCGGCGGCGCACCGTTTGCCATTGGAGCGGGACGCACCCAGGCCGTCTGGGCCGACATCACCATCCCCCGCGATGCGCCCCCAGGCACCTATCGCGCCACGATCCGGGTCAGCGAGCAGGGACGGCAGACCTTCGCCATCCCCCTGGTGCTCACCGTCTACAGCTTCACGCTCCCCGACTCCACAGGCTTCCACAACACCTTCTACATCGAGAACAAGCTCCTCACCCGGCATCCCGGCGTCTCCACCGGCACCGACGCCTACTGGAAGCTCTTTCAGAAGTACATGCACCTGGCCCATCGCCACCGCATCGACCTCACCGACGGACGCAGAACCCTGGCCGTCTTCGATGACCAGCTCAAAGACTACTACACCGGCTCTCGTTACACACCAGCCTTCGGCTACGACGGGCCCGGCAGGGGCGTCGGCAACGCCACCTACTCCATCGGCACCTATGACCAGCCCTCCAACGGGCATGTCTCCGGCTTCGACCCCGTGACCCGAGAAGGCTGGCAGGCTGCCTCTGATGCCTGGGAGTCCTGGTTCCGTACCCATGCCCCGGAGGTCGTCCGCTTCAAGTACATGACCGACGAGCCCGACCAGGACACCACCAAACACTACGCCACCGTCCGCGAGCGCGCCTCCTGGATCCGGGACAACCCGGGGCCAGGAGGAGACCTCGGCATCTTCTGCACCGTCAAGCTCGACCCCAGGCTCGAGGGCTCCATCAACTTCTGGAGCGTCACCGGGCAGTCCGGCTACGACCCCGGCGATGGCATCCGCATGGGCTATCAGGTCCAGAGGGCCAACGAACTCCGCGCCAGAGGCGACCGTGTTGGCATCTACAACGGCACCCGACCATCCTTCGGCATCTTCGAGTGGATCGACAACGTCGCCACCGACCCCAGGGCCAACCCCTGGATCGCCTTCAAGTACGACGTCGACCAGTTCTTCCTCTGGGAAACCGGACTCGTCTACAACCAGAGCTTCCAGACCAAGCAGAACCCCTGGCGCACCCCCTACCAGACCTACTCCGGCGGCAAGGTCAAGTGGGGACACGGCACCGTCTTCTACACCGGCAACGACGCCCTCTTCCCAGACGAGAGCCGCGGCATCGACGGGCCCATCGCCTCCATCCGTATCAAGAACTGGAGACGCGGACAGCAGGACTACGAGTATCTCCGCCTGGCACGCTCCGCAGGCATCGACACCCGGGAAATCGTCGACCGTATCGTCCCGGCCGCCTTCGACGACTACCAGGACGACTACACCAGCCCCAAGGCCCAGGCAGCCTTCGCCGAGCGAGGACACGAATTCGACAACGCCCGACGTCTCCTCGCCGATCGCATCGAGCTCACCACCAAGACGGGCCTCCTCGCCGATCGCATCGAGCTCACCACCAAGACGGGCAGGCCACGGCCGCGGTAGCGTTTACACCATGCGGCGCTGGCACCGCACGGGGATCGATCATGCGCTTACGAGTTCCGGGTGCACGCCAAGTTCGCGCAGCGTACCGGCCACCTCTTCCCGGTATATCGGGTTCATGAGAATAACCACATCAGGCTTGTACGAGATCAGCCCCGACGGAGGGATAAGCTGCTGCCCGGTCCCGGAAATGTAGGCCCCTGATTTTCGGGGGTTCATGTCAACCGCATAGGAGATCACCCGCTCGGTGTCCACCATATTGAGGAAGGTGACACCCCGGGCCCCGCCTCCCCAGATGACAACCCGCTTGCCCGCCTGGCTCAGAGCGCGCAGGGTGGTCTTCCAGTACAGGACCTTTTCCTCGAATCGCCGCTCGAACTTCTCAACGAGCGACGCCAGTCCCCCCGGTACAGCCTCCCCGTTCCCCCCGCGTCCCACCCCCTCTCCCGCACGTGCCTCGATACCCAGAAAGATCCCCTCAAAGTGTTCGTCCAGCGAGAGGACATCGAATCCGCTGACCTCGAACAACCGGCCGAGCGACTGGGGCGTGAAGAACCCGCAGTGCTCATAGATGATTGTCCATACGTCGAGATCCCGCAGCATGCACAGCGTGTTCGGGACCTCGAAGAACACAACTGCCCCGCGCCCTTCAGGCATCCCCGCCCGGACTCTCTCGAGAAACCCCCGGGGTCGGTCGATATGCTCCAGCACCTGTCTGCATACGTACAGGTCCGCAGTGGCTCCGGCGGTTTCGGGATCGTAAAACCGCTGAACCACCGCCATTCGTCCGCTGTCGACCAGATCACGATGCGCCGCCTCGGGCACGTAACTGGGATCGAACCCTATCCCTCGCCGGACCCCACCCCGGACCATCATCGCGAGAAAATCCCCCTTGCCCGCCCCGATTTCCAGGACGTCCTTCCCATGCAACCCGTAGCGCGATATCAACCTGCCGGACAGGCTCTCCGCGTACTTCTGGAACAGGGGTGAGAAATGAAGCGAGTTCTCATATGCCTGCGTATACTCCGTCTTCGACTCCTCAAACAGAGGATTGAAGATGTGCCCGCACTCCCGGCAGTACGTCAGGTCGACGTCGCCAACAGGCGCCCCCTGGGCTTCGGCCCGGGTCCTCCAGAGCAGCGTGGTGTGAACGGGAACACCCCGCACCTGGGCGAAAACGGCCGTCTGCAGTGACCCGCAGACGACGCATGCTGTAGAGGAGGAAGCAGAATTCATAGCGAGTCCAGGAAATCACACATGTGAGTGGATTCAGCTCAGCGCGACAATGTCGGTCTCAACGCCCAAACGGCGAAGGTCTTCGGATATCTCATCGACGTAGATGGGATTCATCACCACGATGACGCCGGGCCGGTACTCTCTCAGAAATTGCGGCCCCACAATCTCCTGCCCCGTACCGGCCAGAAAGGTGCCGTGCTTGTAGGGATTCACGTCCACGGCATACCGGATTTCGATATCGCTCCCTGCCTTGGTGAGGAACGCGACTCCCTTGGATCCCGCCCCCCAGATCACGATGGATTTCCCCGCCTTCTGATATCCCAGGAGGCGGGACCGCCATTCGGCAATGGTTCGATCCACGTCGGCGGCAAAGGTCCGCGTCAACGAGAGTGTCGGCGCAGCATCATCGATCGTCGCAGCGCTTGATGTCGATGCCGGCCGGGCCGCAATCATCAGCACCTGGCTGCCATACTCGCTCCACACGTCGTCCACGGAGAAGCCGGCTCGGACAAACAGGCTCTGGAGCGATCCCGCGGTGAAGTAGGAGCAGTGCTCGTAGTAGACGTCCCAGAACGCGCGCTCACGCAGGATGCGCAGCATGTCCGGGACCTGGAAGAAGACGACAGTATCCGGCGATCCATCCAGCGCGCGGCGCACCATGGTCACGAACTTCAGGGTGTCCGCGATATGCTCGAGCGTCATCTTACAGCAGACAAAGTCCGCCCGCTCGTGCGAATAGGCTTCCGAGTACAGTTCACGGATAAACTTCACCTGATCCCCGAGGCCGGCA
>JALOPK010000011.1 GCA_025453925.1 Candidatus Eiseniibacteriota bacterium
TGGAAGTGACCAATGAGAGACTTGAACGGGCCATCGATCGCGCCAACGAACTGGCGGGGATGGCGGAGGAGGCCAGCAAAGCCAAAAGCGAGTTTCTCGCCAACATGAGCCACGAAATCCGCACTCCCATGAATGGGGTGATCGGCATGGCGGGGGTGCTGCTGGACACACACCTCACCCCCGAGCAGAGAGAGTATGCGGAGATCGTACGATCCAGCGGCGAGAGCCTGCTCGCCATCATCAATGACGTTCTTGACTTCTCCAAGATCGAGGCCGGGCGGATGGACCTCGAGATGCTGGATTTCGAGATTCGCACCGTCATGGACGAGACCGCGACACTCTTGGCGGTCAATGCGCACGGGAAGGGAATAGAACTCATCAGCATGGTGGAACCCGATGTGCCGCGCATGGTGCGGGGAGACGCGGGGCGTCTCCGGCAAGTCCTGCTCAACTTGGCGGGCAACGCGGTCAAGTTCACCGACCGGGGAGAAGTATCGATACACGCCGACGTGGATAGTGAGACCCCTTCCTCGGTGACACTTCGCTTCGAGGTCAAGGACACTGGCATCGGCATATCGTCGGATGCGTTGCCGCTGCTGTTCCGCCCGTTCGGACAGGCCGACACCTCGACCACGCGACGGTTCGGAGGCACGGGCCTGGGGTTGTCCATCTCGAAACGACTCGCTGAGATGATGGGCGGGAACATCGGCGTGACCAGCAATCCGGGGCAGGGTTCAGTGTTCTGGTTCACCGTCGTGTTCGAGAAGTCCACCGCGTCGCCCACCGCTGCTGAGGCTCCCGCGGGCGACATCGCGGGTTCACGCATTCTCGTCGTGGATGACAATCAGACCAATCGGCGGCTCCTGGCCGTGCTTCTGACATCCTGGGGGTGCACGCATGCCGAAGTGGCCGACGGCCCGGCAGCGCTCGACGCCCTGACGCAGGCTCAGACGGAGGGACAGCCGTTCACCGTGGCGCTCATCGACATGCAGATGCCGGGGATGGACGGGCTCGAGCTGGGGAGGCGAATCAAGGAAGATCCGCGGATCAGCGCCACGATGCTGATCATGCTCTCGTCGCTGGGGAAGATCACGCTGGATGCGCGTGCGGTGGCCGGAGAGTTCTCCGCCTTCCTGATGAAGCCGATCCGGCAGGTGCAGTTACGCCAATGCCTTGCGATGGTGCGTGGCGTCCGCCCTGACGGCCCTGTCGCGTCTGCTGCCGACAGCCACGCACCTGATCGACGCGGGGTCCGCATCTTGGTCGCCGAGGACAACGCCACCAGCCAGCGAGTGGCGTCGGCCATTTTGAAGAAGCTCGGCTGCCGTGTGGATGTCGCGGCCAGCGGCCAGGAGGCCCTCCGGGCATTGGAAGCGGCCCCGTATGACCTTGTGCTGATGGACTGCCAGATGCCGGAGATGGACGGGTATGAGGCAAGCCGGCTGATCCGTGATCCCTCATCGCGCGTTCGGAGGCACGACATCCCCATCATCGCAATGACCGCCTACGCCATGGAGAGCGACCGGCAGCGCTGCCTGCAGGCCGGGATGGACGATTACCTCGCCAAACCGGTCACCCCTGGCGCACTCCGTGCGGTCGTCGAGCGCTGGGCTGCCCGCGCCGAACGCGGGGCCCCCGCGGGCGTCCCGCCTCCGCCGAACAACCCCGCTCTCGTATTCGATAAGGCGGGTCTGATGGAACGCACGATGGATGATGCGACGTTGGCGCGCGAACTGGCGGCCATGTTCCTGGATGACGCTCCCCGGCGGATCTCATCGCTGAGGGATGCACTGAATCGGTCCGACCTGGGCGCTGCGGCACGCATAGCGCACACCCTCAGGGGCGCGGCAGGCTCCGTGGGCGCCGCCTCGATCGTGGCCACCGCTACCCGAATCGAGCATGCATGCACCGCCGGAGACGGCCGGCGGGCGGGCTCGCTGGTCGCAGCCGCGGAGGCGCAGCTCGGTGAGGTCATCACGGCCATGAGATCGGCAGGATTCTGGGGCGGGGAAGGAGCATGAGCGCCCGGCCGGACTGCGCACCCGCGGGAGCCGCACCCACTCCGCACTCAGCGTTCCGAGCTCCGCATTCTTGTAGGCGCGGCGGAGAAGGCGCACATTGGGGTGACCCGTGAATCCCTCGTCACCTCCGTCCATGCCCTTGCAGCACATGATGGAGAGGAGCGGCCGTGAGTACAGCCCGCATTCTCGTCGTCGATGATGACCCTCATATCGTGCGACTCCTGCGCAGCGTCCTCGAGCGCGAGCACTACGAGGTGCTGACGGCTGAAGACGGTGAAAAGGGGTGGTCCGCGGTGCAGGGTGAGCATCCCGAGGCGGTGATCACCGACGTGATGATGCCCAAACTCGATGGCTTCGAGCTGGTCAGGCGCCTCCGGTCGGATCCCGTGGTGGGCCACACCCCGCTCATGATCCTGAGCGGCAAAGTCGAAGAGGAAGACCAGATCAAGGGCCTGGAGCTTGGGGCCGACGACTACTTGTTGAAGCCCTTCAGCATCGAGCTGTTCCTGGCCCGTGTGCGGGCGCTGCTCCGACGGAGGGACCAGGTCCGCGCCAGGACCCAGCCCGGATCGGATGGCCCGTTCGCCTCCCCTGGGCTCGAGAGGCTCGCGCAGTACTCGTTTGACACCTTTGTGGTGGGCAAGGGGAACACCAAGGCCGTGGAGGCTGCCCGGTCGGTGGTTGAGCAGCCTGGCCGGCGGCACAACCCTCTGTTCCTGTATGGCGGACCCGGCCGCGGCAAGACGCATCTGATGTGTGCCGTGGCAAACGAGCTCTTCGCGCGAAACCCCGCTGCGCGCATCTTGTATCTCACGTCCGAGGTCTTCAGCCAACAGATCATCGATGCCTACGAACATCGCACGGTGGATCGGCTTCGGGCAGGGTATGTGGCATGCGATGCTCTCGTCATCGATGATATCCAGTTCCTTGCCGTATCGGCGAGTCTTCAGACGGTGGCCGCCGGCGTGTTCTCCGAGATGTACCGCCTGCAGAAACAGATCGTCATCTCCGGCGACCGTCGCCCCGAGGAATTGTCGGCGCTCATAAAGGAGGTCAGCACTGGTCTTGCCGGCGGGCTTGTGATGAGCGTCGACGCCCCTGATGCCGCGCTCCGCGCCACCATCCTGAGAACAAAGGCCTTCCAGAAAGGCTGGCCGATTGCCTTCGAGTTGCTGGACTACCTCGCCGCCGGTCTCGACAGCGACATCCGCACGTTGGAGGGTGCCGTCAAGAAACTCGTCGCGTTGCATACACTGCGCTCGGTCACCCTGGACCGGGCATCGGTCGACAGGGTGATCCAGGCGGTTCGAACCGCGGATGCCCGCGCACCATCACCCGACGCGGCAGTTGCTCCTCCTGAACAGGTCGCGGAGCCGCATGCCTTTGTCAAGGTGTTCACCAGAGGTGGCGATCTCGCCAGCACATGGGGAACTCCCGAGGAGATCGCCGCGATCGTGCCTCCGCCGAAAACCTCTCCCGTGATCGTTCTTGGCACATCTCCCGCGCAGGTCGTGGACACCATGGATGCCATCGCCGGAGTGAAAGGGCCCGTGTCGGTGATCCCCGAAGGCGACAGATGGGCGTGCCTGCTCCACCCGGAGACGCCGGAACCGGAGTGGGTGATTGTGGGAACCAACCGCTGGAATGCCGGAGACGATCTCTCCTGGGTCTTGGCGGGTGGGCAGCCGCCGATCTATGTGCTGGTGTTTGACAGCGCCGGATCCCGGATCGTCGATGCCCGACTTCTGGTCGCTTCCGTGCCGCGGGGCGTCGCCGCCGCGGTAGTAGTCTTGTTCGCGGGTGCGGCCAACTGCGCGGATCGCCTCGCCGGGGGAGTGCTCACAGGGAGCATGCGCCGCCTCTTCCGAGTGCCCGAGGAGATCCCCGTGATCGTGGGGACCGCGGTCTCTTCTCCGGCAGCGCGAACCTGGCTCAGATACGCGATCGAGGGGGGAGGTGAGCGGGCGGATTCACCCGTGCATGTCTCTGTCGAGGCGAGTGGCCAGGAAAGGTCAACGTAAACGTCGCGCCGTGCCCAGGGCCGGCGCTCGCGCAGGCCAACTGCATGGCGTGACGCTGACTTATCAGCCTCCCTATCGCCAGGGACAGAGCCGTGCCAGAGCGGCGATGCAGCACATCGGGAGCGGCAAACGGTTCGAAGATGGACTCAACGGCGTCAGCGGCAAGCCCCAGGCCGGTGTCCGTCACCGTGAACACAAAGCCCCCGCCGTCGGTGGCCAGGAGGCGCACATCCAGCGAGCCGCCGGGCTGATTGTGTTTCACCGCATTGTCGAGCAAGGCTCTCACCAGAAACCGAAGGTGATCTCGATCCCCCTCGATGGGGAGTTCCGCCGCCGGATTCCACTGAACTGAGAGGCCCGCTTCGGCGATGCGGGGGCTAAGCCGGGCGACCTCATCTGCCACCAACGCGGCGAAGTTGATCGGAGCATGGTGCCCCACGTCGGCTCCCGACATGAGCCGAGAGTACAGCAGCGCCCGCTCCGAGAACTCGTGAATCCGCCGAAAGGACTGGAGAATCCCCTGCAGCAGATCGGCGATCTCCTCGCGGCTGAGCGAGCCGATCTCTTCCAGTGCCAGCTCGGCCAGGCCCATGCCGGCCAGCGGCGTGCGCAGCTCGTGGGCGATGAGGGTGAGGAAGTCCTCGCGCGTCCGGCCGAGTTTCTCCAACTCCCTGTTCGCCGCGACCAGTTCCTCTGTCCGCCGCCGCACCTCACCCTCCAGCCTGCGGGTGTAGTCCCGCGCCATCGCCTTGAATCGCCGGCGCTCGACGCAACGGCTCACGGCATGTTCAACCAAGACAAGGTCGAAAGGCTTGGCAATGAAGTCGGAAGCGCCGTGCCGAAGGGCGCTCACCGCGTCATCCATCTCGCCGAACCCGGTGATGAGGATAACCTCGACTTCCGGGTCGGCGTCGCGCAGGGCCTTGAGCAGATCGAGCCCGCCCATCTCCGGCATCCGGAGGTCCGAGATGACGACTCCCGGGGAGTGCTCGCGGAAGAGGCGCAGCCCTTCGGTTCCCGTGGCACCCTCGATCACGGTGGCGAAACGACGCCGCAGGAAGTGCGCAAGCAGGGCGCGGATCTGCGGCTCATCGTCGACCACCAGAATCAGGGTGGGCTCGATAACATCGGCAGTGGCCATGGGATTCCTCCCCGCGGGCTTCAGTGTCTCGGGTGCGGGTGCCGGGCGTACAGCTGTGACCAGAGTTACCTCGCCCGCGGTGCGCGTCAAGTTCTTGTGCCCCCCGAAGGGATGCGACCCCGCGGGCTTGCCCGCGCCGGCGTCCTTTGTTACTTCTCTTCCCGGCATCCGGGGACAGGGCATCAAGACGCCCCCGTTGAGAGGATGGAGAGGTCACGGTATGAGCGCAATCGTCGGCAACGAATACTCCCTCCCCGAGGAGCCTGGCGGCACCCACGAAACGTGGGGAAGCCGGATCGCGCGCTTGGAGCACGATGCGGTGTCCTACGAGGCATTGCTCGACAACATGAGCAGCGGCCTTGCCGTGTACCGGGCCGTGGATGAAGGGGGCGATTTCGTTATCACGAACATCAACAAGGCAGGCGAGCGCATCAGCCGGGCCGGGAGGGAAGAACTCATCGGCAGGCGTGTGTGTGAGGCTTTCCCCGGCGCGGTGGAGTTCGGCCTGCTGGAGGTGCTTCGGGAGGTATGGCGAACCGGGGAACCCCAGCGCCACGGCCCCTCGCTGTATCGCGATGCGCGGATCACACACTGGGCGGAGAACTACGTCTACCGGCTGCCCAACCACGACGTGGTGGCCATCTACGACGATGTCGGCGATCGGGAACGCGCGCTCACCGGGCTCCGCGCGTCCGAGGAGCGGTTCCGAGCCCTAGCGGATGGGCTCCCCATCGGTTTGTATCGCACCACGGCGGAGGGGCAGATTCTCTACGTGAACCGCGCCCTCCACGCGATGCTCGGCTACCCCGACAAGGAGGCCATGCTTCGCCAACGGGCCGGCGTTGACTACGCGGATCCCTCCGACAGGCAACGATTCCTCGATGCCATGGAGCGCGTCGGTGTGTGCCACGGGTTCGAGAGCCGGTGCCGCACCGTGGATGGCCGTTTGATCTGGATCCGCGAGAGTGCCCGGGTGGTGCGAAACCCAGACGGTGCCCCTCTCTACTTCGAGGGCACCGCGGAGGATATCACTGATCAGAAGGAAGCCACGACTGCTGCCCACGAGGCAGAACAGACGTTCCGCCGCTTCGCGGACGTCGTCAGCGACGTGATCTACCGCTATGATGTGCGCGCCAATCGGTACGACTTCATCAGCCCCGCCTTCGAGCGCCTCACCGGGCTCAGCCGAGAGGAGCTGACCCCGGATCCGGTCCGACTCACTCGCCGGTTCGTGCATGCAGGAGACGCCAAGCGGCTCTATCGGTCTCTGTACGAGCGGTTCCGGCAGGGGCCAGGCAAGGGCCCCCTTCAGATCGACTACCGCGTTGTGACGAAGGATGGGCGCGTCCTCTGGGTGAGCGACCGCATTGATCTGGAGTTCGGCCCGGATGGCGCCATCCAGCGCATGAACGGCGTGATCCGGGATATCACGGACCTCAAACAGGCTGAGCAGGAGCGGGAACACTTGGCCTGCCAGCTTTCCGAGCGCGTCAAGGAGCTCAACTGTCTCTCCTCGGTGTCAACTGCGCTGGGCCGTACGGAGGGGCCGCTGGCGGCCATCGTGTCCGCCGCGGTGACACCACTGCCGACCGGCATGCGATTCCCGGCACTCGCGGCCGCTCGCGTCGTCCTCCGCGGGGAAGAGGCCTCCACTCCGGGCTTCCAGCCAACGGCCTGGCGGATGGAGGCCCCTCTGCGGGTGAACGAGACGTCGGAAGGCCGCGTGGAGATCTGCTATGTCGCCGCACCACCTCCGGATGCGGGCGCCCCATTCCTCCCCGAGGAAGCCCATCTGCTGGAAGAGGTTGCTGAACGGATTGCCCGCCGGGTGGAACGGTGGGACGTGACCGAGGCACTCCGCGCGTCGGAAGAGCGCTATCGGGATCTCGTCGAGAAGGCACGCATCGGGATCCTCATCGACGACGCGCAGGGGAGGTTTCGCTACTTCAACGACACGTTTGCCGCAATGTTCGGTTACTCACGTGAAGAGATGAGCAACCAGACCATCGAGACCATTGTGCATCCGCTGGACCTCGAACGCGTGGTCGCGCAGCATCAGGGCCGGGTCAAGGGTTCTGCGCCGTCGGCCCACTACGAGTTCATGGGCATCCGCAAGGACCGTCTCCCCATTCACGTCGAGGTGGATGCCCTTGAACTGCGGGAAGCCGACCACGTGGTGGGCACGCGATCCTATGTCTGGGACATCTCAGAGCGCAAGGCCGCCGAGAAGGAACGCGAGCGGCTGATCGATGAACTGAAGGGGGCGTTGGCGAAGGTCAAAACCTTGAGCGGACTCTTGCCTATCTGCGCGAACTGCAAGCGCATCCGTGACGACACGGGCTACTGGCAACAGGTGGAGACCTACATCCACCACCGCTCAGACGCCGACTTCAGCCATGGCATCTGCCCCGACTGCATGAGCAAGCTGTACCCTGACTATGCGGATGCGATCTCGCCGGACAGTGGCCACTCCGGCTGAACTGCGACCGTCCCTGCCGGGAGGGCCGGCGCCGGGCCTCGACAACGACTGCGTGGTTGCTTTCATGGCCGCTTTGCCGCAACCAGTGACCGAATCAGCGCGATCAGCCGGGCCGGTTCAACCGGCTTCTGGAGTAGCCGGTCAACCCCCGCGGCCTCAATCTTGCCCCGGTCTCTGTCGCTCAGCCATCCGGTCAGAAGGATGAACGCCGGCTTCGCGGGCCCCCCGCCATGGAAGATCTCGGTGATCTCCCGGCCGACCTCCAGGCCGTTCATCTCGGGCATGGCGAAGTCGCAGACGACGGCATCGACGCGGCGCCCCTTCAGGATCTGAAGCGCCTCGCGCCCTGAGGGCGCAGTGACCACGAGCTGCCCGAAGCGCCGCAATCCATCCTCGATGGCGGCCAGCACTTCGCGATTGTCGTCAACGACCAGAATGGAGAGCTGCGCATCTTTTTCGACCGCCGCGCCTCCCTCTCGCGCGGCGACGCGCGCATTGGGCAGGCGAACCGTGAAGGAGGGCCCCAAGAGATCCGCGCGGTCGACCGTCAGGCTGCCGCCCAATCGTTCCGTGATGATCTGTGCCGCGGCGAATTCGGTAGGCACCCACCCACCGCCTTCCATCCGCACGCTGGTGCCTGCCAACGGCCCGTCGTCTTTCGCAAGACCCTTTCCAGGATGGGAAACCGTCAGGACAACCTCAACGTTCCGCTCCTGAGTCGTCACGCGGACGCGGCCGCCCTCAGGCGCACCGGTCAGGGCTCCGCGAATCAGGATGGTCGCCAACTCCAGGAGTTCGCTCTTCCTGCCCCTCACCACGCACCCGGACGTCAGTTCCTCGTTCAGCGACACGCCGCGCGAATCCGCCGTCGCGTCTCCCATCCACGAGGGGGACAACATGGCGATCGCCTGGCCGACAATGACGGATAGATCGCAAAGAACGACTCCCGGGGCGTTCGCCTCGCTCCCCGCACGCGCAACATCCAGCAGGTGCATAACCGTCTGCTGGCCCTTCCCGACGCTCTCCATGATCTCCTGAAGGACGCTTCGGACTTGTGTCGGGTCACCGCTGTCCAAGTCGGCCAGCGCAACCTGCGCGCCGGATACTACCACCTGGAGGAGATTGTTGAACCGGTGCGCGACCGAGCCGGCGAGTTCGCCCACGGCTCTGAACCGCTCAGTCGAGAGCTGGGAGTGCTCGTCGGTCTTCCGGTCCGTGACATCGGCGAACACCAGGGCGATGTGCCGGACGTTACCGGAGGCGTCTTTGAGGGGGAACCCCGTGATCTCTCGAATGCGGGTGCTGCCGTCTTCCGTGGTGACGACGCGCTGGAAGGTCACGGGCATCCAGGTCTGCATGACCTGGTCGACCGGGCAGGGATGGGTGCTCGGGCGACAGGGCTGGGTGCTGCCCCAGAGCAGGTCATGGCACGTCGCCAGCGGCCCGGTCATCCCTGCCCTCGCCTTGGCATTGGCTTCCACCACGCGGTAGGTGCCGGCCTCCACGATCACCAGCGGCTCCGGAAATGCCTCGAATACCCCTCGGGCAATACCTGTGTCAGGGCTTGCCTGCTGCGGCAGCGGCTCGGCCGGCCTCTTTCCGCGTAGTCTCATGACGTCCCCTCCTTCGTCAGCACCATGGTTGCTCCGCCGATCCTCGGCTGAACGCGCGGCGCTCTTTGCTCCGTTCGCATGCGTGGGAGATAGTACCGGGCGGCCTCGACCAGGTCAACGGCCAGAGTCGCGCGGCCCAGTCGCCGGCCGGGTGCCGTGCGTCCAGGCGCATCGGCAGGAATTCGCGGACGGGGGAAGCTCAGTCAGGAGTGAGCAGCAAGGCCTCTCCGCTCGCCTTCATCCTCCCCGGCCGGGCGAGGAAATCTCCGCAGGCGTGGAGCACGCGGGCTGGCGAGCGCGCTGCCGCGCGAGGTCTCGCGTTCGGGGAACAGCGGCTCGCCTCCCGGCGAGCCGCTGCGGCTACCCTAGAACGAATCGGCCGAGTCGGTGATGTGGACGCCTTCGGCCACGGCGTAGCGCGGGATGCTCCACGCCACCGGCGCGCGGCGACCATAGGTATCCGAGAGGTTCACCGACACCCGCTCGGCGGCCAGCACGGCCAGATTGTTGAACAGGTTCTGGAAGCTCTCCGTCACACGGCTGGAGAACAAGGGTGCGACGATCTTCCCACGTTCCACCACCACGGCGCTGAACCGGGAACTTCCCGTGAACAGCCCCTTGGCCATGCTCGGCACATGCATGTAGTGCAGGGCCGGAATCCAGAGGACCCGCTCACGATCCACAACAGCGGCAAGGGCATCATCGGGGCCGTGACCACCGTCCATCACCACACTCGTGGTTTGCGTCGTATGCCCCGTGAGGGGCCTCTTGTACTTGGCCGCGGTCTCGATGTCGTACATGAGCCCGGCGATACACCCCCGTTCGACCAGAGGATACCGGCGACGTTTCGTGCCGCCCAGATCGAAGGCGTACCGAAACGTATCTGGATCTCCCGGATCGTCCGTCACCGTGATGTTGGCACCAAACACCGTGTCACCCATCGCGTTGTGCGAGGTCCATCCCTGCTTCTCTTCATACATCCGGCCGTGGAACCCCGTCCACAGCGCCATGCCGAGGATCTCCGCCATGGCCTGCGGGCCGAACAACACCGTGTACGTCCCCGGCTCGACCTTGATCCCCTCGCGCTGCTGGTAGACCGGCAGGACCCGCATGATATCCGCGACGGCCCGTTCCGCGCTGAAGTCGACGACTCGCCACCCGCTCTGGTCGGTCCGCAGCTCCCACTCTTGGGTCGGATGCTTGAGCACCAGCGAAAACTGCGAATCCGTGCAACGGTGATACGCCTCGTCATCCGTCGCGGTGGAGATCAGATAGGTTTCCGTCGCTCCCGAGGACCATGCGCCCGAGTAGGTAGGCGTCGGGCCGATGTCCCGCATGATCCTGGCATACCCTTCGGTCTTGGACGTGCCGTCGAGCTCCGCCAGCGCCGGGTCATACTGACCTGTCTGCGCGACTCCCTCCTCAACCCGTTCCAGGATCGGTTCAAACTCGCGCGCCGGCGCCTCCCTCACCTTCGCGACTGTTATCTCCAGGGTGTCAAGCGCGTCTTGGGCAGACGTGAGCTCCCTCAGTGAGGTGTGGGTCGCCTCGCGGCATCCGTCGACCACCCGGGCCTTCAGTCGTGTCAGGGTCTCCGTCGTGTTCAGTGACACCGAGCTATTGCCGAGCCTGAGCAGATGACTGCGCTCCCGGTGCAGGAGAAGCGAGGCCTGAATGCCCCGTCGACGAGCCCTGTCCGTGGCGTCTCTGAGAATCTCCCTGGTCTGTGCGTCCAGCATTGGCCTACCCCTTCTCTCCGCTGAGGACATTGTCGAATCGTACCACCGGTACTCCGTGTCCCAGCTGCATGATCTGATTGGGCTCGCCCTTGCCGCAGTTCTCCACCTGCTCGACCCGCCAGCTTGACGCGTCGCCGACCGCGTCCAGCGCATTGTAGAACTCTATGGTATGTCCCTGATAGGTCGGATTCCTGAGCACTCTGGTGCGGCGGCCGTCCTTTACTTCCCACGCAATCTCACACCCGAAATGGAAATGCTCGCGGTTCGAGCCGATGGACCAGGAAGTTGGGGTGTCCACGATGATGCCGTCGACCGTGGCCGCAACGATGTCCTCCACGGTGCCGTCGGTGCCCGGCAGGATGTTCACGTTGGTCATGCGTTCCAGCGGCGTACGGTAGAACGTGGTGGCCCGGGCGGCTCCGCCGCTTTCCTTCACCACGGTTCGCCCCGCGACATGGTTCACTTCATTGACCATTGCCCGCGACGAGAGGACGTTCACAAGGATGCCCCGATCGATCAGAAGGTAGTCCCGCTCGGGCGTCCCGTCATCGTCAAAGCCGAACGAACCGGGGGAGTTCTCGATGTTCCCGAACGAACTCACATTGAGACGCTCACTGCCGTACCGGAGGGTGCCGATGTCGCCTGGTGTGACCAGCGACCCGCCAGCGTACGAGAGTTCGTAGCCGAGGATGCGGTCAAGCTCCAATGGGTGCCCGATCGTCTCGTGAACCTGCAGCCACGCCTGCCCCGGCAGGAGGATCACGGAGCGCCTCCCGTGGGCGAGAACGTCCGCGGGAAGCAGATCGGCTAATTCCTGCTTCACCCTGTCCACATGGTTCCCGAAAAGCTCACGGTCCGTGATCATCTCCCAGCCCCGGGTGCCGCTTCCCCGCGTGTAGAGGTTGTGGCTCCGCCGCTGCATCTGCCCGTCCTTGTCGGGCGCCATGATCATCACGGTGCCGAACACATTGGTGAGCCTCTTCTCTATACACGTTCCCTCGCTGTTCCAGAACTGCACCGTCTTCTTCTGGGTGGTCGCCATCACGATCCGCCGCTGGATCCAGTCTTCCCTCAGGCGCGCATCGAGACCTCTCAGGAGATCGATACGCTCGTTCAGGGGAAGTGAGAAGGGGTCGACCTGCACCGGCGACTGGTACGTGCTTCGGTGGCCTGGCATCTCGCCCATCTCGAGGGGAATCGCCACTAGCGCGGCCGCGGTTCGCGCGTTGCCGAGGCTTCGTGCGAAGCAGTCATGCACGCGCCGCAGATCGCTGGTCCCGCAGAAACCCCACGCTCCGCCCCAGAGCACCCGCACGCCGAGGCCCTGTTGCGAGAGGGTTTCGTTCTGCTCCAGATTCCCGTCGTACATGACGAGGGATTCGGCAGTGTCATCGAGGTGCACCCGCACGTCGGCGTAGGCGGCGCCCTGCTCCATCACCCAGGAGAGTCCCTCCTGGGCCTCTCGCTGCACCCGCTCGGTATCACACATGATCACGCTCCCTGGGCGCGCCCGAATCGCGGAAGCCGTGCGCTCCCGCGATGAGCTGACCCTGTTATGCCTCGAACCCGTCGCTTGCCGGGCGAGTCGGCCGGTTTCTCGGTTTCCGGTGCGTACGTCGCCGGCCGTACGATGGTGCGGCCGACGGGAGGATCTCCTCGATGCCGGAAGGCATCGGCTCCTGATCGTCGCGCGAAACGCTCACGTCGAACACCGTAGGGGACACGATGTGGCGCGGCCTCTCGTCACGAATGGGCTCCTCATCTCGAATGGGCTCCTCATCTCGGATCGGCTCCTCGTCACGCCGGGGCCTCTCGTCACGCCGGGGCCTCTCGTCACGCCTCGGTTCCTCATCACGCCCGCGTTCCGGGCGCCGCTGCCGCTGGCGACCCCCCTCGGCAGGAGCAATGACTACCTTGCGTTCCGGTTCCTGTCCCACCGAGTAGGTGGTGATTCCCCGGTCAGGCTTCAGGGCAAGATGCACCGCCCGCCGCTCGCTCGGCGGCATGGAATCCAGGGTGATCTGGCGGCCGCTCCTCTTCACCTGCTCCGCCATGCGCAACGCACGCTGCACCAGCGCGTTCTTGCGGCGTTCGCGATACCCGCCCACATCAACGACCACCGGCACCGGCTCTCCGGCTTTCCGTTCCACCAGCCGCCGAACGACATGCTGGAACGCTTCCAGCGTCGTGCCGCGCCGTCCGATGAGGATGCCCCCGTCCTCTTCGCTCATCTCCAGGTCAACCTGGAGGCAGTCATCCTGCGGGCTGGCGGCCGCATGCGCTGCCAGTCCCATGTGCTGCAGAAGTGTCTCCGTGCACGACACCGCCCATTCGGCCAGCGGGGCCTCGCCCCCGTCCCCACTTCCGTCGCCACTCCCCTCTCCCTCCCGCAGCCAGACCTCCAGCACCGCAGGCTTTGCGCCGATCAGGCCGAGGACGCCCCGGCTCCCGACTTCGATTACCCGGTACTCCTCCTCGCGAAGCGGCCGACCGATGCGTTCCGCCGCCGCCCGTACCGCATCGTCCACTGACTTACCCGTCTGCTCGAAACGTTCCATACGACCCTCTCCCTTCTGCACTCAGGACGCCGGTTTCTCCGCTGCCCGTCGTTTCCGCCACATCTGTTCCCCTATCTGGAGCACGTTGAACATCAGCCAGTAGAGGACAAGTCCGGAGGGCATTTGGAAGAAAATGTAGGTCATGAAGACCGGCATCACATAGGCGAGTGCCTTGTTCTGCTTATCGGTTGCCATCATCTTGCCGCTGATGAACTGTGTGAGGCCCATCAGAACCGGCAGAATGGGGTTCGGTTGCGACAGGTCACCGACGATACCCGGAATGAACGATGCGCCGCGCAGGTGGATCGAGGCGCGAAGCACCGGGTACATCGCGAAGAAAATCGGCATCTGCAGCAGCATCGGCAGGCATCCTCCGAGCGGGTTGATGCCCTGCTCTTTGTAGAGCTTCATCGTCTCCTGCTGCTGTTTCTGGGGATTGTTCTTGTACTTTTCCTTGATGGCGGTGAGTTTCGGCTGCAGTTCCTGCATCCGCTGCATTGACCTCGTGGTCGTCATCGTCAGCGGCTGGAGAAGCAGCTTCATCGCGACGGCGAACAGTATGATCACGATGCCATAGTTGGGAACGCCCTTGTGCACCGACGTGAGGAACAGGAGTACCACCCGGCCGATGGGGCGGAGATACCGGTTGCCCATCTCAACGGCGTGGACGACGCCCCCGCCGATCGGCGCCAGCCGGTCATAGTCAAGGGGGCCGAGGTACAGGGTGTAGGCCGCGTCCAGCGAACCTCCCAGCGCCATCCCTTCTGCCCCAATGCCGATACTCCCCAACGCGGCGCCGCCCATGGTGGAAATGCGGTGCCACGTGAGCGAATCCGGCACCAGCGCTGCGATGAAGTACTTGCTGCGAAGCCCCAGCCAGCTGGTCGGCCCCTCGCTGCTGGCGACACCTTCCTTCAGTTTGCCGAGTTCCTGTTTCCAGGTTCGCCCCGAGACTCCGGCCATGGCGGCGAAGTAGGTGTGATCATCCTTCTGGTTGCGCTCGGTGCTGCGGAGACCCGGCGGGAATTCCAACCGGAATCCGGCCAGGCCCAGGCCTCGACTCTCCAGCCGGAGCCGGCACGCATATCCGGTCTGGGGGATCTCCAGGGTCTTCCTGATCCACGCGCCGTCCTGGCGTGAGGCGCTCCACTCGATCCGGGCGGCGATGCCGTCCGAAGGCGTCTGCGCCACCTGCATCTGGAAGGGAAGATCGTCCAGCGGGTGGTCTCCTCCACGGTTGACCGTCATCCCCAATGCACCCGGGTACTCCTGAGGAAACAACCGCACAGGGCGACCGTCGGACTCTATGAACCGCGGCAGCTCGCACGACACGAGCTTCGCACCCACGGATGCCACGCGAACTGACAGGTCGTCCGTCTGGACGGTTACGGTCTCCGCGGGAGCCGTCAGAAACCCCTCCAGGTATCCGTCGCCGCCAACCGCGACCGAATCGGGCAATTCTGCGCCCCGGCTCTCCGGCGGCATTGCCGCCCAGCCTGAGGTCGAGGCACTGTCTGCTTCCACGGGCTCGCCCGGTGGCGCCCGGCGCACGGGCTGGACGAACTGCTGGAACAGGATCATCGTCAGCGCAACAAGAACGAAGAAAAGGACGAGCCGTTTCTCCACGGATTACTCCTCGCTGGCGGGTACCGGATCGTCGCCGGCCCCTCCCCAGGGGTGACAACGCAGGAGGCGGCGCGCGGCGAGCATCAGGCCTCGGCGCGCACCGAATCTCTCGATGCTTTCGATGGCATAGGCGGAACAGGTCGGTTGGAAGCGGCAGCTCGGCGGCATCAGCGGTGACAATATGACGCGGTAGCCGCGTAGCATTGTGAGCATAGCGCGCCCGCCTATTCCTCGGCGCGCCATAGGCTGGCCTCGCGGAGCAGATGCTCCATTTCGCGGGTGATCTCGGCCGTCGACGCCGCGGAGCTTCCCGGCCTCGCGATGAACAGCATGTAGGCCGGCATCACTGCATGCCGGAGATGACGGTAGCTCTCGCGAAACCTCCGTCGCACTCCGGAACGAACGACGGCGGATCCGACAGGGCGACCCACCGCGATGCCCATGGCCCGGTCGCATTCCTGGCATTCCCAGAGCACGACCATGTAGCCGCCGCTTCTCCTACGGCCATGCTGGCGCAGCCTGGAGAAGTCCCGCTGGCGATGCAGCCGCTCCCATCGGGGCAGCCGGGCGTCAGGCAGACAGTCTCCTCCGCCCGCGCGCCCGTCTCGCGCTCAATATCTTGCGACCCCAGCGGGTGCTCATCCGGTGCCTGAATCCGTGGGTGTTCTTCCGACGCCGATTCCTCGGCCTGAATGTAAACGACATAGGACAACCCCTGGGCTGGAGGTGTGCGGGGATCCGGGTGCGCGGCGCGCCACACGAGGTGGGCTGGAGTGGGCCCTCAATGACGCATGGTCGATGGTGAGGATAGGCTGAAACGCCCCGGATCCACCCACTGCGGGACTTACCCGTGTGAATAGTCTTCGGCCAAGTAACCCTCGCGTCGCTCCGGGTCAAGGGGCTTGCCGAGCGCACGCCAACGCACCCTGCTTTTCTATTGACAGATTCCCCGCGGGAGTGCTACTGAGTACCGCCGTTTCGCCGGTACAAACACTCGTCACTGAGGGCGCGGAGATGTCAACACACCCTGTGGACAACTTGTGGACAATCCCGATGCAGACGTGGCAACTTCATGGCGCCCCAAAGACTTCCTCCCATTGCTCCGCCATCGGGTCTTTACGTGATCTTCACGATGACCGCCCCACTTGTGACATTGTCTCACATAGCCTTTCTCGAATGACCTCAACCTCTGTCTTAGGCAAACTCGCTCAACTGCATGGCCTGCCGTGCATGCCGCCCCGCCGAGTTTGCCGCAGACGGATTCCCACGGGGGGGAACCTGTGGATAACCTGTTGAATGCGGTGACCGGCGGGCACGCCCTGCACGCCGAAGGCCTTTGGTCGGCGTGCGTTGACCTCCTGTATCGCGGCGGAGCCCTGAGCCCCGGCACGTTCGCCCTCCTGTCCGCGGCGCGCGCCACGGGCTACGATGGCGGCACGCTCATCATCATGTTGCCCAGTGATTTTCACGTCCAATGGATCGATTCCCATAACAAAGTGGATATTCTCCGTGCCTTAGAGCTCGTCGCCGGCAAGGAGGTCCATTTGCGCCTGGTGGCGGGGACGCACTCACCTCCCGCCGAACCGGCATTGGAGCCCGATGCGGCCCCTGCCGCCAACGTCAGCTTCCTCAACGACGCATTCACCTTCGAGAGCTTCATCGTCGGAAAGAGCAACGAACTCGCGCACGCGGCGTGCGCGACGGTGGCGAAGAACCCGGGCACTCACTACAACCCGCTGTTCATTTATGGAGGCACGGGGCTCGGCAAGACCCATCTGCTTCACGCCATCGGCCACCACCTGCTCCGCCATCAGCCGGGCGCCACCGTGCGCTACGTCAGTTCGGAGGATTTCACCAACGATCTGGTGAGCGCGATCTACCAGAACACGCCCCATGAGTTCAGGAGGCGCTACCGTTCGCTGAAGCTGCTCCTCATCGACGACATTCATTTCATCGCTCGGAAAGACGGCATGCAGGAGGAGTTCTTTCACACCTTCAATACACTCCACCGGAAGAAGAGCCAGATCGTCATCACCAGTGACCGTCCTCCCCATGAGACCAATCTGGAGCAACGGCTCATCTCCCGCTTCGAGTCCGGTCTCATCGCCGACATACAGCCCCCCGAGTTCGAAACCCGCGCGGCGATCCTCTACAAGAAGGCCGAGATCATGGGCCTCTCCTGCCCGCCCGACGTCATGACGTTCATCAGCAACCATGCCAGCAGAAATGTCCGACAGATCGAAGGCTGCCTGGTGCGCCTCGCCGCTCACGCCGCCTTAGGCAAAAGGATCGACCTGGCAGTCGCAAGGAGCATCCTGGCGGACATGATCCAGACTCGCCCTGCGGCCGTGTCGGTCGAAGACATCATCCGCGCCACGGCCGGGGCCACGGGCGTCGTGCCCGGCGCACTTACCTCGAAACGCCGCACCAATCAGATTGCGCGGGCACGACAGGTCGCGATGTATCTCGCCCGCACGCTCACCAATCTCTCCACCACGGATATCGGCCGCTATTTCGGCGGCCGCGACCACTCGACCGTCATCCATGCCTGCGGGCAGGTGAGACTCCTCATCGAGAGGGACGGTGCCGTTTCCTCCCTCGTCGAGTCTCTGGAACAACAACTCCGCGTCTGACCCGGGCGCCACCGACAACCGCCCTCTCCGAGAGCGCCATCGTTCGCCCGGCGCGGATGCCACAAAGGGCACATCCCCTACCCCAGAGAAGACGGCCGGCGGTGCCGCGGGGACCGTCGAAGTCTGACGGAAAGGGTATCACTGCATCGTCACTACGGACGAGTGAAACGAGGCGTGCGATCCAGGGGCAAAGGAGCCGGACTCCCGCTCCACGATCAGGGCGGGGGGAGGCGACCCACAGGATGACCTGCCGCGAAGATGACAGAAGGAGAGAAAATGGCCGCTCCCGACGGTCTCATGCCAGCTCGACCTCGGACATAGAGCACATGATGCCGTACGTATGCGATGGTCATTGCGAGTCCGTTCGAGGACCGAGCAATCCCCGGCCGAAAATCGATCGTCTCGACCGCAAGACCTCACGCCGCCAGGGTGGAGCAGCGTGACGCCCATGGTCACCGTGATGACCGAAGTGTCGGTCGTCCGAGAGACTTCATGTGTGTCGTCGAGGCCGTATCGGACGGGTGGCTGGACCCTGTTGATTGGCCGTTGACAATCCGCGGGACTGCGTTCCCTCCTACAACTCTCCACATTCTGTCAACACGCCAACACCTCCCGAGCACGTTCCGCAGAAACGCGCCTGTCGTCTTATGCACACTGTCCACCGGGCCTACTACTATTCCTGATAGTATCAACGAGACCTGATTACCAACCGTTGCGCACAATCCGCTCTCACCGGGCACAGCGAACAGCGAGGCGACTGCGGCGTGCAGATGTTTCTCCCGAACAGCACCAGCAGGTAGTTCACATTCATCCAGAGTTCTCTGGGGAGGCGATGTCGGAGTGAGGTCTCCGTGTCTTCGGGGGTGGCGGTATGAACGAAGCCGAGGCGATTCATGATTCGATGAACATGGATGTCTACACAGATCGCGGGAATCCCGAACGCGTCGGCGAGCACCAGGTTTGCCGTCTTGCGCCCGACGCCCGGCAGTTGAAGGAGCGCGCCCATGTCGGCGGGGACCATGCCGCCATGGCGTGAGAGCAGAATGCTGCTGAGACTGAGGATGTGGCGCGCCTTGGTCTTCCAGAATCCGACAGGGTAGATGAGGGTTTCTATCTGTTCTGACGAGAGAGCAACCATATCGAGAGGCGTCGCTGCCGCTGCGAACAGGCGTCGCGACGCTTGGAGGGTGGTTTCCTCCTTGGTTCTCTGGCTGAGCAAGCACGATATGAGAATACGGTAGGGATCACCGTCGGTGGTATCTTCCGTGGCGAGGGGATCATCGAGGGCGATGACCGCGGTTTCGATCGTTGCCAGCACGCGGGTGATGGTTGTGTTGTTCATCTCATCTCCTCAAGCCGACGCGCGCGCCGGCCGGGGATCTTGACGTTCGCGCGCGACCCGTGTATGTGACGCAGGTCGATGCAAGCGCACAACGTCCGCCGGGAGGAATGGAGCATGGTGATATGTACGGCGAAGCAATCGTCCGGGCGGTAGTGGTCAACCTGAATGGGGGCGCATACATAGGTGAAGCGATCGAGTCGCTTCGACAGCAAGACTATCCGCATCTGACGATTGAGGTGGTGGACAACGGATCCACCGACGGCAGCGTTGCCTGGATAAGGCGGACATACCCCGACGTGATAGTCCGAGAGAACCAGCGCAATACCGGTTTTGGCGGAGCGAACAACGTCGGCATTGAAGACGCATTTCGGGAGAACAGTGATTTTGTTTTTCTCCTGAACTACGATGCGAGAATAGGGTCCTCGTGTCTTTCAACTCTCGTGGCTGCGGCAGTGTCTGCCGGTGTGGGCATGGTCGGTCCGAAGATATTCTTCCATGATCCTCCTTCCCTCATCTGGTCTGCCGGAGGGAACATCCACTGGTGGCGCGGCAGCGTTGCGCACCGTGGGATCAGAGAACAGGACCGAGGCCAGTATGATATGTCTACCGATGTTGATTACCTGACCGCCTGCGCAGTTCTCCTTGACGCTGGGATGATCCGGCGCATCGGTATGTTCGATGATGCGTTTTTTCCCAGCTACTTTGAGGATGCCGACCTCTGTCAACGGGCGAAACGGGCAGGCTACCGGCTCCTCTTCGAACCGCGTGGAGAGGCCTGGCACCGGGTGTCGGCCCACAGCGGAGGAGGAACGACGGCACTGAAGGTGCGCCTGCGATTTCGCAACCAGTTCATCTTCTTTCGGCGCTATGCCCGATGGTACCACTGGTCCACCATTCCGGTATGCGCCGGTCTCACGGCGGGTGCATATCTTCTCAGGTGGATCGGCACGGGGCAATGGAACCTGGTGCGCGCCATGGTGAAGGGCGCGATTGCAGCGGCGGGCGTCAGGGCTGCGATGCGTGATCGAGGAGAGGCGGCTCTGATGGAAACGAGGGGCGCCGGCGCCGGGGAGGACTCATCGGGGAAAGGTTGAAGGAAATCGAGATTTGAAGTATCTTCATTCAATACTCAGAGACCTTGGCCGGGCGTCAGGGTGGGTGTCATAACCGTCTGCCGGCTCGCATGGCCATGAAGGAGACCACCCCATGCAAGTAACGCTCTCACCGTCGTTGTTGGGTTCGTGCCTGCGCGATCTCACCGCCATCATTCCCTCGCATCCCAGCTCTCCCATTCTGGGCTCGTCGCTGGTGACCGCGGATGAGCAGGGAATCTGGTTTTGGGGAACCGATCTTGACGTTTCAGGGCGTTTCCGCGTCGAAGGCAGTGTGCTTCGCTCGGGAAAAGCCGCGTTGCCTGCCCGCCGCCTGGCGGACATCGTGCGGCAGTTGCCGGGCGACGAGATGACGCTGGATGTCGGTGATAACAAGGCGGAGGTGCGGTGCGGGCGGAGCCGCTTCGTGATGCCGGTGATGAACGCCGACGACTTTCCCGTGTTTCCCCGCATGGAGAACGCGGACAGGGTGGTGTTTCCATCGTCCGCGCTGGCCCGGCTGGTAGACGGAACCGTGTTCTGCGCCGGCAGGGAGGAGTCGCGGCCGGGTTTGAACAGCGTCTTGTGGGAGATGAAGGATGATGCGTCCCTCATGGTTGCCACCGACGGGCGTCGGCTGGCCCTCATGGAGCTGAAGCTGAAAGACCCGACGCGCATGGAGCGGAAGTTCATTCTGCCACCCAAAGCGCTGAACCAGATCGTGCGCCTGGCCGGGTCGGCCGAGAACGTCACCGTTGGCCTTGGTGAACGCTTCGTGAGTTTCGAACTCCCCCAGGCGGCCTTGTACACCCGCGAGCTGGATGTGTCCTACCCCGTATACGGCACCGTGATTCCGAAAGAGACGCGGCTGGAGATGACGGTGGGGCGCGAGGCACTGACCGGCGCGCTGCGCCGGGCCACGATTTTCGCCATGCCGTTGACCAGCCAGATCAGGCTCGTGATTGACGTCGGCAAACTCGTGCTCCACGCGGAGTGCCCGGAAGTCGGCGAGGCAACAGAGGAACTCGACGTGTCGTACGAGGGGGAATCCTTCGAGATCGGATTCAACGGCAAGTACCTGCTGGACATCCTGTCTCACATCCTCAGCGAACGAGTGGTGTTCAAGATGAATGCCCCGCTGAAGGCCGCGCTGGTGGTGCCGGAGCAGGCGCAGGAGGGTGAAAGCTACACCTGCCTCTTGATGCCGCTGCGGCTGAACGAGTAGGGGCGAGCGGGCCGCGGGTCCGTGCGGGTCTCGACGCTGCTGCTTCGGGACTTCCGGATCCACCGGGCGTTCGACGTGCGAATCGGCGGGCATCTCCTGCTCGTCGGGCCCAACGGCGCCGGAAAGACTTCGATCCTTGAGGGCCTGCACATGCTCGCGGTGGGCAGGTCGTTCCGCCGGGTGCCGGATGAGCATCTCGTACGGCACGGCGCAGCACTCATGGAAGCGGTCGGGGACCTGGCGTGGAGCGACGGGTCCCACCGGGTGGAGTGCAGGGTGGCGCCCGCTGTGGGAAAGAGGATTCACCTGGACGGGCGGGTGGTCAGCCGCCTGGGAGACCTGGTTGAGGCGACCTCGGTGGTCACCACAAGCGTCGACGACGTGCTGCTTGTGGAAGGCAGCCCATGGCACGCGCGGAGGTGGCTTGATCTGTTCGCGTGCCAGCGGGAACGCGGGCTGCTGGCGTTGATGGTGCGGTACGCGCAGGTGCTGCGGCAGCGGAACGCCCTCCTGGCCCGGGGGAGAGACGATCCAAAGGCAGTGGCGCCGGGCGTGTTAGAGCCGTGGAGTGCGCAACTGTTCGAGCTGGGCAAGGAGATTGAGGAGCGGCGGATCGCTCTGGTGCGGGCCGCGGAGCGCATCGTTCCCGCGGTCTACGCCACCTTAGCGGGACATGAGGCGGATGTGCGGCTCGTGTATGAGGCGGGCATCCGGTCTGACACGTTGGCGGGCCTCAGGGGAGTGCTGCAACGGGAGGTGGCGCGGGGGCACTCCCTTTGGGGCCCCCATCGTGCGGGTCTGGAGGTGACCCTCAATGGGGCGTCGGCCCGGGCGTTTTCCTCCCGGGGCGAGAAGCGGAGCCTCGCGTTTGCCATGAAGATCGCCCAGGGCAGGCTGATGCGGGAGACCCCGTTGTGTCTCATCGACGACCTGGCGCTGGAGCTGGACGCCCGTCGCAGCGCGGAGGTGGTGAGGCTGTTCATGGAGGTCGGCCAGGTTGTGGCGACCAGCGCGCGCCGCGAATCGGCGTGGCCCGAGGCGCTGGAAGTGAGGAACCTCGATGGATGATCATGGCTGAACCGCGAGCGTTGAAGGAAATACTGACGGCTTTGGCAGCGAAGTCGTCATGGGCGGCGCCCCAGGCGACGGAACGGGTCGCGGCGGTCTGGGAGCGCATAGCGCCAAGGGGTCTGGCGGCGCACTGCTGGGTGTCCTCTCTGGTGCGCGGCGTGCTGGAGCTGAGCAGCGACGCGCCCGTGTGGGCGCAGGAAGTCAGGATGGTATCACCGGAACTGGTGGTGCGGCTGAACCAGGAAATGGGCGCGGACGTTGTGCAGAGTATCGTGGTGACAGTGAGGAGGAGACGGAGTGACAGAAGACAAGGGAATTCCCGCGTATAACGAAGAACAGATACAGGTGCTCGAGGGCCTGGAGCCGGTGCAGCGCCGGCCGGGCATGTACATCGGATCCACGGGCCCGAGGGGCTTGCACCACTTGGTGTACGAAGTGGTGGACAATTCGGTGGACGAGGCCCTGGCGGGCGCATGCGACCGGATCGATGTGGTCATTCATGCGGATGCCAGCGTGACCGTTAGGGACAACGGGCGTGGTATTCCTGTCGGCATTCACGCGAGCCAGGGCCGACCCGCCCTGGAGGTGGTGATGACCACGCTCCACGCCGGCGGCAAGTTCGACGGGGCGAGCTACAAAGTCTCGGGCGGCCTCCATGGCGTCGGCGTGTCGGTGGTGAATGCCCTGTCCGAGTGGCTTGAGGCTCTCGTGGAACGGGACGGCGGCATGTTCCGGCAACGGTACGAGCGGGGCACGCCGGTGACCGATGTGGTGCGCGTCGGCCCATCGAGCCGAACCGGCACCACGGTTTCATTCAGGCCCGATCCCAAGGTCTTCGAGACCCTTGACTTCAGCTTCGAGACCCTGTCGCAGCGCCTCCGGGAACTGGGTTTCCTCAACCGGGGCTTGACCATCGATCTGAAGGACGAGCGCTCCGGCCAGGGGGTGGTCTACTGCTATGACGGAGGCCTGGCCGCGTTTGTCACGTACCTGAACGAGAACCGGACTGTTCTCACCGCGCCGATCCATTTCGAGCAGGAGCGGGAGGGCGTGGTGGTCGACGTTGCCCTGCAGTACAACGACGGGTACGTCGAGAGCATCTTCAGTTTTGCCAACAACATCAATACCGAGGAGGGCGGCAGCCATCTCTCGGGGTTCAAGTCGGCCCTCACCAGGGTGATCAACGACTATGCGCGGCGGAACAATCTTCTGAAGAAGGCGGAGGTCACGCTCTCCGGCGAGGACGTGCGGGAAGGTCTGGCGGCCGTCATCAGCGTGAAGTTGCGGGAGCCGCAGTTTGAGGGCCAGACCAAGACGCGGCTGGGCAACAGTGAGGTGCGGGGCATCGTGGAGTCCAGCGTGGGGGAGGGGTTGTCGACCTTCCTGGAGGAGAACCCCTCCGTGGCGCGGGTGGCCGTGGAGAAGGCCCTGCAGGCCTCGCGGTCACGGGAGGCGGCAAGGAAGGCGCGGGAGCTCACCCGCCGCAAGACCGCGCTGGACTCGGGCAGTCTGCCCGGCAAGCTGGCGGACT
>JALOPK010000160.1 GCA_025453925.1 Candidatus Eiseniibacteriota bacterium
CAACTACAACGTGCTCGTGCGGCGTGAGGGGAACAGGGTCATGTTCCTCCATCGGATCACGCGGGGCGCCGCAAACAGCTCATACGGGATCGAAGTCGCCCGGCTGGCGGGTCTGCCGCCGGACGTTCTGGTTCGAGCCGCAGAGATCCTTGCCGGCCTTGAGGGACGGCTCACCCCCCCCGATCATCATTCGGCGCGGGTGAGCGAACCCATGCAACTGGAGCTTTTCAGCGCGGCGGAGGACCCGCTGCGCTCGCGACTGAAGGGCTTGGCGGTGGATCAGATCAGCCCGCTGCAAGCACTCCATTTCCTCCACGAGCTGAAGCGCCTGGCGCGGGACCCCTGAGATGCCGAAGATCCGGCTTTTGAGCGAGCAAGTGGTCAATCAGATCTCCGCTGGCGAGGTGGTCGAGCGGCCGGCCTCGGTGGTGAAGGAACTTGTCGAGAACTCCCTGGACGCGGGAGCAACTTCGGTCACGGTCGAGATCGAGCGCGGAGGCACCCGGCTGGTCCGAGTGGGCGACAATGGCGTCGGGATGTCTCGCGAGGATGCGCTTCTCTGTTTCGAACGCCACGCAACCAGCAAGATCACCTCCGAGCAAGACCTCTACTCCATCGCCAGTCTCGGCTTCCGCGGAGAGGCCCTTGCCAGTATCGCTGCGGTGACCCGTGTCGAACTGGAGACGACGGAAGAGGGCAGTGACATCGGGAGCCGGGTCGTCCTCTCCGGCGGGGGCGTGGACGCCGTCGAGGACAGCGCTCGGCCGCCCGGGACCACCATCACGGTGCGGCACCTGTTTTTCAACGTGCCCGTTCGGCGCGGCTTCCTCCGCAGCGTGGAGACCGAGACCCGCGCCGTCATGGACATCGTCTTCCGGCTTGCACTGGCCAGAAGCGAGGTTGGTTTCCGGTTGATCGCGGAGAGCAGGGAGATTTGGAACCTCCCTGCCGTCGGAGACATGCATCAACGGCTCCTTCAGCTCATCGGCGCGGAGCGGGTGGATGGCATGTTTCCCGTGCGTGTGCTTGTGCCCGGCGTCGCCGTCGAGGGTTTTGTCGGCATTCAGCCTGCCGCCAGCTCCTCCCGGCGGCAGCAGATGGTCGCGGTCAACGGGAGGCCGGCCGATGCTCCGATCATTCGGGCGGCCCTGGTGGAGCTTCTCCAGGCCGGAGGCCGGTCGGGTCGCGCCGAGGCATACCTCCATCTGCGTGTCGATCCATCGGCGGTGGATGTCAATGTTCATCCGGCGAAACGGGAGGTCCGGTTTCGGGACCCCGGCAGGATTCGAGCCGCCCTGGCTGCCGCTTTGAAGGAGGCCACCAGGGGAACGGTGGGGTCCCAGGAGGTTCCCGCGGGCGAGGGTCCGCCGACGGGCACGCCATCACCTCCGGGGCGGAGCCGCCAGGGGGAGTTCCTGAGTCTGGTGGCCGAGGATGGAGCTGCCTGGGAGCATCGCCCCGCCGGCCGCATGTCCGGGGGAGGGCCGCCTCCCGGTCTTACCGCACGCGCCGTGCCGCTGATCCAGATCTCCGAGACCTACATGGTGGCCAGGGTGGGCGACGCGCTCACGGTGTTCGACCAGCATGCATGCCATGAGCGGATCATGTACGAGGAGACCCTGCGGCGGCTGGGCGGGTCGCGGGGCATGGCGCAGCAACTCCTGTTCCCACTGACCGTGGACTTGAGCCCCCAGGAGCTCAGTCTGGCCGAGGAGTATGCCGACGACCTGAGGCAAGTCGGGTTTGACATCCGTCTGTTCGGCAGAGCCACCGTGCTCGTCGAGGCCGTTCCGGCGGACATCCACACGGACATCACCGAGGGGCTCGTCCGAAAAGTGCTCGCCGGTCTCGGTGAGGAGCACGGCGCGCTGGCCGGTCGGCACCATCGGATAGCGAGCAGCATTGCCTGCCATGCCTCGGTACGAGCCGGGGATGTCCTGAGCGACGAGCAAATGCGGGACCTGATCGATCGGCTGTTGGCAACCGAGACTCCCCATGCCTGCCCCCACGGGCGGCCGACTTTCATTCAGATCAGCGCGGGGGAGCTGGACCGTAGATTTAAGAGAGTGTGACCTCGGGGGTATTGCCGCTTCGAGAGAGGCTCGTCTCCCTTGTGACACATGGCTTGATGCGGAATGACCACCCGGTTGCGCGTTTCCAAGGCGGCAGCCCTACGGCAACGTGCGCCCTCCTCTCCGCAGGGGCAGGGAGCCGGATTGGGCGCTCTGCGCTTCCCGAGCCTCCTCCCCTGTGCTCTTGTCGCCCAGTGGATGCCTCCCACGGTGGCGAGGAGGGATCTGCGCGCACAGCATGCCCGCGAGCATGGTGGCGCACCCCACGATCTCACGGACAGACAGTGACTCCCCGAGCACCAGCACGCCGCCCGCTGAGGCGAATACCGACTCGAGGCTCAGGATGATCGCGGCCCGTGACGGCGCAGACCTCTGCTGAGCCACGACTTGGAGCGTGTAGCCCAGACCGACGGACACTATACCGGCGTACAGTAGCGGAATCGCCGCGAAGCCGATCGCGGACGCGGTGGGTGTCTCCGTCACGGCGGCGACCGCCAGGCTGGCCGCCGCACACAATGTGAACTGCCACCTTGCGAGCCGCAGAGGGCCGATCGCCGGAGCATACCGGCCTACCGCATGGACGTGAATGGCCCAGAAGATCGCTCCCAGGAACACCAGCCCATCTCCGGGCGCCACGTGAAACGACTCCGTCACGCTCAGTAGGTACAATCCCGCCGCGGCGAGGAGGGCTCCACACCAGGTGAGCAGTCCGATCGTCTGAGTCAGCAGCACTCCCATCAGTGGCACCAGCACCACATAGAGGCCCGTGATGAACCCCGCCTTTCCTGCGCTGGTGTACACCAATCCCGCTTGCTGGCAGGAGGCGCCCAGAAAGAGCGCAGCGCCCGTGAAGGCGATTCGGGGCGCCGTCGCCGCTCTCGAGGCATGCTCTCGTGGGGAGACCTCCCTCCGAGCCAGCGGGGTGACCGCCAATGCTCCCAAAGCGAAGCGCAGGCCGTTGAACGTGAAGGGGCCGAGATACGCCATGCCCGCCCGTTGCGCCACGAACGCAACGCCCCACACCATGGCGGTCAGGAGCAACAACGCTTCCGCGGGAATAGGCGCGCGGCGAAGGGATTTGATTGCTGGTCCACGTTGAGCCTGCATGGTTCACTTCGTGCCCTTGTGGGAAGAGAGGCATGGATGAGATGCGACGACTCCCCGCCAGCGAATGATGAAGCGGCGCGCCGGCCAGTGCATGCCCATGGCTGCGCCCTTGAAGGCGAAGACCCCGCGCCGGTCCAGGGCCGCGCGCCGGGGCCTCCGCATCCATGACGAGTCGACGCATGAGGGGATTGCCGGGGTGCGCCGGGTGTGCAGCGATTGAAACGGGTACGTGGACTGCTGACTCAGCATTGGCCTGCTCTTGTCGGGGGTGCGGGCATCGACGCAGGGGCTCCCGAGACGGGGGTGATGGGTCGGCATCGGCAGGGCGTTCAGCGGGCCGGGAGGCAGCCTCGACGTCAGAGACCAACACGCTCGATGAGTGAACGGTGCGAATCTCACGTCCCGGCTGCCGTGTGACAACCCCACCGTGGATCCACAGAGTGGTCGCGGGTATCGCGACCACTCGTGGTGCGGTATCGAGGTGCACCTGCACCGGGGAAGTATCCTGGCCCGCGCCGGGCGCACCGGCATCGCTCAGGCGGGCTTTGGCGAGGGGGCGCCGATCAACGAACCTCGACCCCGTCGCAGTGACGGTCTGTCCCATCGCGTATCGGATTCCGTGCGGCTTTCCGCGCCGTGTCTCCCCTCCTGTGGACGGAGTTTCTCACTATTCTAACATTGGAATAGTGGCCCCATCCACGGTGTCGGGGTTTCTGACGACCGGGGGATGGCTGAACACCGACGAAACCAGCCGGTGCCCCATGCGCCGGCACTGGCCTGAACGCCGCCACGGACCGGGTGTCTCGCCTCTCGGCTCCCCCTCGTTCCGGGGCACGCGGAGTCCGGACGAGTGACTGACGCCTACAACGAGAACCAGTAGCTGATCTTGACCATGACGCGATTCTCGGGTTCGTTGTCGAATAGCGGCTTCGTGTCGAAACCGTTGTCGAATCCTCCCAACATGGAGGGGTCGCCGCGATAGTCGAATCGATCCCGGGTATGCGTCCACACCAGGTACACGGTTGACCCCGGCGCATACTCCCAGCGGTAGACCATGTTGACGTTCACTGCGCCGTAGGAGAAGTCTTGGGCCGCGGCATCGTACTCATAGGGTCGGAAGTCATATGTGTCAGGAGCCGCAAGCTCCTGGGCGCTGGCGTAGTTCCCCACCGTGAGAAAGGGTTGCAGGTACAGCTCAAGTGATGCGTTTCTGCTGAACTGCAGGCTGCTCCGCAATGTGAGATCCCACAGGCGCTGATCCAGCTCAGCGAAGACGTAGCTTGTCCCACCGATGCCGCCACCGGGGTTCGCGAAGTTGCCGACCCACTGGGCGTCAACGTGGCGCTTCGAAACGCGGCCCGAAAGCGTATGGTTCATCCGGCTGTTCTGAATCCAGTATCCGGAGCTTTCCAGGGTGAATTCACGACCCCCGGCATGATCTCCGCCGTGCTGGATGTTCATGTCCATCCGGAGGTTCTTGCGCGAGTCGGTGTAGAACCCCGCCCATGCAAGGTACTCCCTCGGTCGTGACATCAGCGGCCCCTGCCGTCCATCGATGGCCCTGCGGGTGGAGAAGATGTCGGTGTGGTCGTCATTGTACGTCACCCCGCACCACGACCCCCAGCACTCGCGGGTATCCATGCTGCCCTCGAAGTTGAGAGTAGACAGCAGGCCATGATCACGGTCACACGACCACAACGTCCGCGAGGGGTCTTCGGGATCCGCCACATGTCGTCCCGCCCAGATCCAGCTCCGGTAGTACCGCAGGTGGAGGCTCGCATTGGTCACGAGGCTTTTCTCGTCATCGGCATTGAAGACTCTTGTTACCCAACCTTGCACCGCCTTGTGGTTGGGGTTGGTGATATAGCCGAGATCGTTGATATCCAGTTCGTCGCTTTCATGCCGGGTCGTAAGCGCGAACCGCCATTTCCCCGACATCTTCTCGAACTCCAGGCGGCTTCCGGTGCCGTAGGCCGGCGCGGGATCGGCTGAGGAGTCCATGGGGTCTCGCAGATAGTCGACCACGCTCCCCACGAAGGAGCCTGTGGCCTGGTACATGCGATCCTTGAAGTTCAGTTCGAAGTCGCCCCCCGTAACGTATCCGTTTCGCGTCATCCCCTCGAAGGTATCGGGATCGCGGACCACGGCAGTCTGCATGAAGTTGATATGATGCATCCCTCCGTGGAACTGCTTGCCGAACCGGCCGATGGCGTAGTAGGCCTGATTGGCGCCGGCCCTCAAGGGATTGTGGGAGCGATCCTCACCGGCTTCGTCGGTGGCAGCCACCAAGACGGCGGTTGAGATGTCGCCTGCGGTCTTGCCCGTCAGCTTGCCTGCGTAGCGGATCCGCGAGTTCTCGCTTCCCGTCCCGATACGCCGGGAGTAAAACACCGTGAAGTCGGGATGGAAGAAGAACTGGGCTCCCTCGACGAAGAAGGGACGTTTCTCCTCGTAGAACGTCTCATAGGGCGAGAGGTTGAGGAGCGAGGGATCCGCCTCCACCTGTCCGAAGTCGGGCTGGAACGTGGCGTTCAGGGTAAGGTCGGCGGTCACCCCAAACTTCAGATCTGCGCCCACATTGCCGTACGTATCCAGTTCGTCGCCCTCGCCTGCGACCGACGGGTCCGTGATGCTCCCTACGGAGTAAGGCATGATCTCGAGTTGCCGTGGCGTCCGGACTCCGGTGATTCCCGTAATCGTTCCGGAGCGGCTCATGAAGCCCTGCTGGTCGCGATCCCAGTTGGACCAGGCGGTCCGTTCCCCGCGGCTCATTATGTGCTGGAACAGATTGAAGCCCCAGGTCATGGACTCGGAGGCCCTGTAGCGGAGGATGGAGAACGGGATGCGCATCTCAGCGTACCAACCTTCGTCGTCGATATGTGTGTCCGCTTGCCATACCCCATCCCATGACACGTCGTGAAAGAGATCTCCATAGTTGTAGTAGTCTTCCATCACTCCGTCGGGGTTGATGCGGAAGTGGTAGCCGGTGACCATGTCATGATAGGGGCTGAGATACACGCGAATCAGATCGGACGACGTGATGCGGTCGCGGCGGGAAAGGCAGCTCGTGACAGGTTCGCCGTTGTGGCGAAAGCATGCGACGCCCACATAGAGAGCATGGTCATCATAGAGAACCTTGAAGACCGTCTCCTCGCAGGATTCGCCGCGACGGTCGGGCTCGAATTGGGTGAAGCCGGTCGCTGCCGGGGCGGCCGCCCAGTCGTCATCCGTGAGTCGACCGTCAATCTCAACCCCGCCGTTGCTGATGCGGTGTGCGGGGAGAGATGGAGGCTCAGTCTTGCGCCCATTGGCGCATTCCGGGTAGCCCGGCCCCGAGCCATGAGGGTCGAATCCCTGCAGGGCATGACCGGGTGAGAGGCTGGCGAGCAGACCAAGACTCAGCATGACGAATGCCAGAGAGATTCGCGGGTTCATGGTTGCCTCCTGGGGACCGGATCGGATGTCGCGACAGTTCGACACACACGGACGCGCCATGCTGAAGCACGTTGCGTGCCGCGCGGGGCAGGGGATACCTGCATCGCCCTGACCCTGCCCGCGTCCCGAGATACCCGGCAATTGGGCATCCCGCGCCGCATCCGACGCGGGAGGAGTCAGGGGGCCGGGTGCCGCCTTGACCCGCAGTCGACCTGGTGGCGACCGTGAGGCCGACCGGGGACTCCCAGGCGATCGCGGAAATCGTGACGCGGACTGCATGCTCAGCAGTGAGGAATCTGCTCAGAGCGGGGGTAGTTTCGCTTCGATCACTCCCACAGGAAGGCAGGAACTTGTGCAGTCCAGGCACACCGTCTGCGGAATACCGCGACGGACCCTGCCCTCCCGGCGGGGGGGGCAGGACGAGCGGAGATGATGCCCTGTGGACCCTCCGGAGTCACCGGATGGTGCGAGTGAACCCCGGCCAGAGGGTGACGGCGGCCTTGCGGGTGTGCGATCGCGGATACGGGCTGTTCGATGACGGACAGTGCCCGCTCGGAGGTGCCTCCACCTTCCAAGGGGGCGCAACGTGTGGTCAGCGTCGTGGTTCCGGCTTCCGCAATCGGGCCGGTCTGCGGATCTGTTCCTGCGATCCGGATGATGAAGGTCCGCACAGGACATCTATGGCCCGCTCGGGAGGTCGCGGCCGAAGTGCTTGCCACCTCGACCTCAGGAAAGCCCGGGATCAACCACGGTGTTCAGCTTCTGCCGCATCGCCGTCGCCAT
>JALOPK010000161.1 GCA_025453925.1 Candidatus Eiseniibacteriota bacterium
CAGCGAGACGTGCCAGGCTACGATGATCCGGATGGAGCAAGGCATGCTCCGGAAGAGCATGCGAAACGACGATGCGCGAATCGGCAGTGAGGCGGTCGCCGCCGGGCAGCTCGGCACGGGCCTGGATCTCCCATGCGCCCCCGGCGAGCCCCGGGATTTCCACTTCGGGCATGCGGTTTCCCGGCCCCAGCGCGACACGACGGCTGAAGGCCACAGCCTCGCCCACACTCCTCACCTCGAGTTCCGCCCAGCCCTCTTGCGCGGGTTCCCATCCTGGACTGAACACCTCGACGCCAACGGGAATGGGCTCTCCGCTCGCGTAGGGTTCC
The DNA here is from genome assembly GCA_025453925.1 of Candidatus Eiseniibacteriota bacterium. Classification (GTDB taxonomy): domain Bacteria; phylum JAFGKV01; class JAFGKV01; order JAFGKV01; family JAFGKV01; genus JAFGKV01. The sequence goes on from JALOPK010000161.1 coordinate 330, forward strand.
TTACTGAAGTGAAGACGCAGTCGGCGGCCGGCGTCCGGAGAGAGCAGCCATCGGAGAACCCTCGGCCACGGATTGGATGGTTCCGCGGCTCCGGACTCGGCAAGATACCACCGCCACCAGTCCGCTCCCAGCCACGCCAGCACCTGCCCGCGACCTCGGGAATGAACCGCCAATGCCGGGGTGCCGGCCTCCGTCTTCAGGAGTACCGTCGCACCAGGGGACACGCTCACCGGGCCCCCGGGGAAGGTGACCGGCGCATGTCCTGGGTCTCCCAGAGCGGCGACCACGGGGTGGTCTCCGGTCCCGCTGGGAACCAGCCTTCGTTCGGTACCGGGCTCCGGTGCCGCGAGCAATGGGCTGATCGAACCCCACTCGCCGGCTGAGGGCCACCCGAGGAGGATCACCGCACCTCCCCTGTCCAGCACCTGGATCGCCTCCTCACTCTGCGCAGGGCCTCCCGATTCCCCCCACTCCCCCACCACCAAGACGTCGGGCAACGAACCGGAAGCCGACGACGCCGTCGTACCGGGGGTCCGCAAGGTGACCTCGAACCCCCCATCCTTCCTGAGTTCACGGGTGATGAACGCCAGATCCCATGCAGGCCGCTCGCTGGCGATGTGCACCTTCCAGAGCGCGGCCCGCACCGCGACGTTAACCAGGGCCTCATTGTTGGCGGTGCTGCGCTCTCCTTCCAGGGGATCGGCGATCACCCTGATCTCCGCGTTTCCCGGATCGAGCGCCGGACACGCGAGGTCAACCCGCATCGTAGAATCAGGTGTCATCGTGATGGGATCCTCCACCACCGGACTGCCGGCCACCTCCAGGAGCACCTTCGCGACGACCGGATGGTCGCTTCCGTTGAGTCGCAGGCTGACGGTGATGGGGATCTCCTGGTCCGGCATCACCACGGATGGCGCGAGGACATCAGTGATGGCCAGGTCTGCGGCCTCGCCGCCAGCTCCGACGCCGATGCACGACACCTCAAGACCAATGAGTTGGGCGTCGGTGACGGGATCAGTCCCCCCCGAACGGCCATCGCTGATGAGTATGATGCGCCGGAGGGAGGGGAGCATCGTCGCCGCGGTCCGTATCATGGCCGCAAGGTCGGTGAACTGGCCGTCCAGTACGCCATCCTCCACCCTCCGTGCATCGAGGAGGGTGGGCGCGGAACCCGTGACCAGCACCGGGGCATCGGCGCCTCGGGAGGGAAGCGCGCGCAGTCCGCGGGTAGCTCGGCACACGCCGAGGCTGTCCTCGACAGCCATGCTGAGGCTCCCGTCCACCACGACCGCCCAATCTCGTGCGCGCCGGGCGGGCACAGGCAGCACGGCATCTGCGACCAGGAGGAGTACGAGGGCCAGGGACCCCATGCGTAGGAACGGCATGACCCCTGCGGTCTGCGGCCACCGGGCGGGGCCTCCGTAGGCCCGCACCAACAACACGCCGCCGCCTGCAGCACCGATGAGCAGAAGGATCGGAAGCACGCGCGGGTATGGGGCGGACTCAGGCGGCTACTCGGCCCCGCCTCCTTCCCCCGCGTGGCGTTCCGGGATGGTTCGATCCCAAACTTCCGTCATCAGCGCGGCCTCCGCGGGAGTGAATTCGATGCCTCTTCGTTCCATGACCCGGGCCGCAGTCAACAGCGCGGAACGCAAGTCAAACTCCTGGTTCGGCGCGGGCCCCCAACCGAACGAGGGCACGAACTTGGGAGGGAAGCCCCGGGAAAACACGTTGGCAGAGGTCCCGATCACGGTTCCGGTGTTCAGCGTGGTGTTGATGGCGGTCTTCGCATGATCACCGATGGCGCAGCCCAGGAAAGTGAGACCCGAATCCTCCATCCGTCCGTCTGCCCATACCTTCACATGGCCGTAGGTGTTCTTCAGATTGGAATTGGTGGTCCCCGCGCCCAGGTTCGTCCAGTTCCCCACGTAGGCGTGACCCAGAAACCCGTGGTGCTGCTTGTTGCCGTATCCCAAAAACACCGTTCGTGCGACCTCGCCGCCCACCCGGCACGATGGCCCGATGCTCACGTCGGGCCCTATCTGCGAGAGTGGCTTTACCAGAGTGTCTCTCGCGAGAAAGGCGGGGCCGGAGATAAGAGAGCCGGTGCCGATCCTCGCGCCACGTTCGATGACCACCGCCCCCTGCCGGGAGTCGATGACAACTCCCGGATCCACGACGGCAGCAGGCCCCACATATACCCGGGCGGGGTCGAGCAGGTGGACGCCTGGCATGATGGTGCCCTCATAGATTCCCAGCGGGCGCTGACGGAGGTCCTCAGCGAGGATGTCCCCACTATGGGAGAGGAGGTCCCACCATCGGCGGAAGAGCCGGGCGTCGGAGGACATCCCCGGCAGATCGAGACCCCGCACCCAGTCGGTCACGTGGTCCGGGAAGGGCAGTCGCGGCGGGACATCATCGATTCGGAACGCGGCGACGGCGTCGCCGCACCACAGCGCGAACGGCCCCGGGATCTCCCGAGCCAGGCGCACCACCGGGCACGCGTCAACGATACGCCCATTGACGAAGAGCGTCTGTCCGCCGCCGGTGAGGATCGGCAACCCGCCCCGCTCCTGAACCACGGTCTGCATCCAGGGCCTGCACAAGGCCTGGATCTGCGAGTCCGGGAAGGCCTCTTTCACGCGGCTCAGGATCGTGTGGGTTCCCGTGACCAGGTCCCAGCAGGGGTGGAGCCATGTGAAAGGAAGCAGTCCCCGCCAGCCGTCATCCTCGAATACGCAGACCGTGGTCATCGTACCTCCTGAAGGTTGAACCGTTGGATCTTGCGATACAGGGTTCGCTCGCCGATCCCCAGCAGCCTCGCTGCCTGCCGGCGATTCCCTCCGGCCTCCCTGAGAGTGTGCTCGATGGTTTCCCGTTCGACCTGCTCCATGCTGGGAATCACCCTCTCGGGTCGCATGTTGTGGGAAGAAGCCAAAGGCAGTTCGTGCGCGTCCTCGATGACCGAGACGGGCACCGACCGCGCCGTCTGGCCGACGAGACCCCGGCGCTCGAGATCCCGCCTCAGATCGGCAACCTCTCGGCGCAAGGCCAGCAAGGCGTCCAGGATCACATCCAACGGCAGTTCACCCCGCCGGCCCACTACCGGGAGGCGAGGATTGAAGACGCCCTTGGCGGCGAGGTACTCCTGCACGTCCTCCGTCCGGATCTCTGTGGGACTCCCCATGACCACGAGACGCTCCACGAAGTTGCGGAGTTCACGGACATTGCCCGGCCACGCGTACGACTCCAGTTGCTCAACGGCCAGCCGGCTCACCACCGGCGGGTCACGCCCGATCTCCCCGGAGATCTGCCGCACGAAGTGCCAGAAGAGCGGCTCGATGTCCTCGATCCTGTCGCGGAGAGGCGGGAGTTCAATCCTGACGACGCAGATCCGGAAGTACAGATCCTGTCTGAACCTTCCGGCGTCCACTTCATGGGCCAGGTTTCGATTGGTCGCCGCGACGACGCGGGCGTCTGATCTCACGAGCGAGGAACCGCCGACCCGCATGAACTCCTTCTCCTCCAGCACGCGGAGAAGCTTCACCTGTGTCGCTGCGGTCATCTCGCCGATCTCGTCCAGGAAGACCGTCCCGCCGTGGGCAAGCTCAAACATGCCCTGCCTCCGGGCAGCGGCTCCCGTGAATGACCCCCGTTCGTGCCCGAAAAGCTCGCTCTCAAGGACTCCCTCGGCCAACGCGGCGCAGTTGACCACGACGAATGGCCCCTCGGCCCTCTTGCTGTTCCGGTGTACCGCCCTGGCAACCAGTTCCTTGCCGGTCCCACTCTCCCCCTCGATGAGTACGGTCACGGGGGTGGGCGCGGCCTGAAGAATGAGTTCGGCGATACGGAGCAGGCTGGTTGAGTGGCCGATGAGACCGGTCCGCTCCAGGATGCGCCGGCGGTGAACGCGGGCGAACACCTCCGCCGCGAACCGCTCATCGTCGGCGTCGAGGGAGAGCCCGCCCGCGGCATCATCTCCCGCGATCGTGAGGATCTCAGGGGGCCTTTCCCGCATGGCGAGGCGCCGCCGGAGCACGGTTTCCGCGTTGGGGGCAAGACGTGCATCGAGTATGATCAGGTCCGCCGGATCACGGACACGAAGCCAGAGATCGCTGGGGGATGCCGCCCGCTCGACGGAGAACGATCGGAGTGCGCGAACCAGCCGTTCGGCAAGGTCATCGTCATCGGATGCGACCACTATGATGGGGGGCCTCTCGGCCATCACCACCTCGGTTCTCGTTGAAGGGGAGTCGGGGTCCTGCGTCACTCCCGATGCAACTAATCCTCCCCCCGGTGCGCGAGGCAAGTCCCGCATGGATCGCGGCCTCGGTCAGTGGAGGCCCCCTTCCCGCGGCGGTGACGCCTGCCCGGCACGGGGCACCGCCGCGGCGAATGGCCGGATCGTTTCGTTCTTGCGGCACGGTGGCGAGTGGAATAAACTGATACACCATTGCAGTGCGAACCTCATCAAGGAAGGGTCATGATCATCGGCACCGCGGGGCACATCGACCACGGAAAATCGACGCTGGTCACCGCGCTCACGGGTATCAACCCCGATCGGCTGAAGGAGGAACAGCTCCGCGGCATCACGATAGACCTTGGGTTTGCGCATCTCGCATTGCCGGGAGGCGCGGTCGCAGGGATCGTTGACGTGCCCGGGCACGAGCGTCTGGTGCACAATATGCTGGCGGGTGCGGGTGGGATGGATCTGGCGATGGTCGTGGTCGCCGGGGATGAAGGAGTCAAGCCCCAGACCATCGAACATGTGGAGATCCTCGACCTCCTGGGCATCCCCTCGGGCATCGGGGTGATCACCAAAACCGACCTCGTCGGCCCCGACGAGCGGGCAGTCGCCCGACTGGAACTTGAGGAGCTTTTGGACGGCACGTCCCTGGCCGGATCCCCCATCGTTGAGGTATCGGCAACAACCGGCGATGGAATCGCCGAGCTGCAATCCCTCCTTGCGGACCTCGCCGCGCGCCACGCCGAGCGGCCGGTCCACCGCCCGTTCAGGCTCCCCCTCGACCGCGTCTTCACGCTCCAGGGATTCGGCACCGTGGTAACGGGCACCGCCACGGCGGGCAGGGTGGCGGTGGGACAAAGCCTCGATGTCGTTCCCACGGGTGAGGAAGTACGGGTACGGAGCATCGAAGTGCACGGCGCCCGACGTGATGAGGCGCGAGCCGGAGAACGGGTTGCTCTGAACATCGCGGGCAGGAAGCTGCACTGCGAACGCGGATTCGCTCTAACTGAACCGGGGGTATTTAGGGGAACCGACTGCCTTGACTGCCGCGTTCGCATGTTGCGAGCCGCCTCAGCCAAGCGGCATCGCAGCCTCACCTGTCGCGTCTTCCTCGGCACGGCGGAGGTCCTCGCCCGCATCGTGCCGCTTGAGGACGGCGTGCTTACCCGGCGAGGCGAGGGCTATGTTCAGATCCGCGCCAGGGAGCCGATCCCTGCGGCGAGGGGAGACCGTTTTGTCCTGCGGTCCGAGGATGACCAGGCCACCCTTGGCGGCGGTATTGTGATAGACGCGTTCACCTCGCGCCATGGCCCGCGGCGCGGAGCCACCGCGCGGGCGCTCATGGCCCTTGACCGCGTACCCGATGAGGTGGCGTTCGGGGCGTTCCTGGCCACGCGGCCTGAAGGATCAACGCTTCTCGATATGGCGAGATTGCTCAACCTCACTTCTTCCAGCCTCGGCGAGCTGGCCTCTGCTGCGCGGGCCGCGGGAACCGCAGTGATCAGCGCAGATGGTGCCCGGCACCTTGCACGGTCGACTGTGGAGCGGCTCTCGGGGGCGATCGTGGACGCGGTGGCTGAGTTTCATCAAGCGAATCCAATGAAACCGGCAATGCCTGTTTCGGAGCTACGGAGTAGATTCGAGCCGCGGCTTCTTTCCGCGGTGGAGACGGCGCTTGGCACGCTGCAGGCGGCCGGCGTGATGATCGTGGAAGGCGGGGCGCTACGGCACCGGGATCATGCGGTGGCGTTCGACGAAGTTCGGGAGCGGACGCGGCAGAGCGTGATGAGTCTGTACGAACACGCCGGCCTCCAACCACCCGCGAGAAACGACGTCGCATCAGCCCTGGCCTCGCAGGGTCTCTCGGACGTGCCCAAGGTCCTGGATTCCCTGCTCGAGACCGGCGACCTCGTGGCTTTGAGTCATGAGCTGCTGGTCCCGGCACAGGTTATCGAGGCCGCCCGGTCGCGCCTCCTACCCTACCTGCGCGCACCTGATGGTGTCTCGGTCGGCCAGGCGCGGGAAATCCTCGGGACGACCAGGAAGTACGCCGTGCCGTTGTTTGAGCTATTTGACAGACAGGGTTTTACCGTACGCCGGGGTGATGTGAGGATCCTTTCCCCGGCGTGGGGTGTTTCACGTCACGATGCGTCGTGAGGTCGGGGAGGCGTGCCATGTCAACCATGAACACAGAACACACGTCAGCCCCTCCAGACGAGGAGGAAGTCATGCGGACAGCCAACGCGGCATTGGGTCTATCCAGTCACGGATTCGGCACCATGATCGGGCTCAGCCCGGCAATGGAACAGGTGTTCTCGCTGGCCCGAAAGATCGCGGCGAGCAACGCAACCACCATTCTGATCACTGGTGAGACGGGGACCGGCAAGGATCTCCTTGCCCGGGAACTGCACTTCAATTCCGGGCGCCGTGCGGAGCCGTTCATCGAGGTAAACTGCTCGGCAATTCCTGAGACCCTCCTGGAGACCGAGCTGTTCGGGTATGAGCAAGGCGCATTCACCGATGCCAAGGGCTTACGCCGGGGGCTGTTCGAGCTCGCCTCGGGGGGCACCCTGTTCCTTGACGAAATCGGATACATGACCGCCAACCTGCAGGTGAAACTCCTCAAAGCCATAGAGGAGAAACGGATCCGGCGGGTGGGGGGAACGAGGGACATCGAAGCGGACATCCGGATCATGGCAGCCACCAATCGAAACCTGGAGCTGGCCATGAGGAAGGGAATCTTTCGCGAGAACTCGAGACGCTTCGAGCCGACACGCTGGGGCTTCTGGCCGAATGCGAGGCG
>JALOPK010000496.1 GCA_025453925.1 Candidatus Eiseniibacteriota bacterium
TCGAGCGCCCGGCTGCATCTCCTGCCCGACACCAATTGAGAGCTCCTGATCAAACTCGCCTACCGGCGCAGATCTGAAGAGCTCCTGATCTCCCGCACCGAACGCGACAAGGCGGTAGGTCCAATTGGCGGATGGATCACCAATTCCGGAGGGACTCGACCATGTCGTCGCGCCTGAAGGCAGCACGGCCAACTCGTTCAATGAAGGAGGAGTCAGGTCCGGCGAGAACCACGGATGGTTCGGCTCGCCGTACACGCGAAACGTGTCGGCGCCAAGTACGGGGGACCAGTTGAGCACAAGCTCACTCCCGGATTGCGCGGCGGAGAGGCAGAGCGAGATCGCGGCGGACGACTGTGCATGAAGGAGGTGGCCATATCCGTAGGAGTTCATATCCCGGCAATAAACGATGTGTGCACGTCCCGCCCCGTCCAGCTGCAGGGTATGGTAGGAGCCCACGCTGAGGTCGTCGACCGTGAGCACCCGCCAGGTTTTGTGTTCTCGGATGGTGATCTTCAAGGTGCCAGCGCTGCGGAAGGATATTCGAGGGGAATCCTGGCAGTCGAGGGAAATCGAGAAGGGCGCATTCCCCGGACCGGCATAGGTCGCTCCCGTCGGTTCCAGGATCCACTGCGATCCCGGCCGGTGGGCATACCACAGACGGTAGTCGCCTGGGTTTCGGAACGCGACGTGAGGCCGTCCGAATGTATCAAGCACCATCGACGAGTACCCCCCGGCGCCTTGCTGAGAAACGACGGTCTCGACGTGCCACCCACCTTCATCCTTCCACGCGAAGCGCATGCATTGCGAGGGGGTTCGGCCCGCATAGCAGATCCGGGGCCATCCATCATTGGAGAGGCGGAGCGTTCCGCTCGATGCGGCGTCGTTGGCCACCACTTCGGTGTGCCATCCCTGGCCGTCTTCCCAGTGATACGAAAGCGAGTATCCTGAGGAGTATCCCGAGTGAGTGCAGGTGCGCAGGTACCCTTCCTCATCCACCGCGAACGAGCCTCCCTCCGTCATCACGGCAGGCAGGTCATCCATGATCCACTGGCCTGCAACCCTCGTCGCGTGCCGGAAGCAGCTGGTGCTGTCGTGGAAGTAGACGACATGGGGCGCGTCGGCGGCGTCCACGCAGATCCCGGTTCCTCTCGCGGGGCTGTCGACAACGCTGAAGGACCAAGCCTCACCATCCAGCACCGCGTACCGCAGGCTCCCCGAAGCATCGTCCTCGTAGCTCACATGTAGCCGATCCTGGCTATCCAGCACTGAGGAGGCGTTCTCGCCCACGCATCCCGCCTGATCGACCAACTCAGAGCCCCATCCCTGATCGCCTCGGTCTGCCAGCCGAAGTTCGTAGCCGGCATGATACGCGATGGAGGATCCATCCGCTCCGAGCGACACTGCCCCCTGCGCGGAGCCCGGATCCACGAGCTCTGTGTGCCAACCTTCCACGTCGTGGTACATATACCCGCAGGTGGACTGAGCGAACGCGACCCGCGGCGAGCCGGTTGGATCCACCACCAAGGAGCTACGGTAGCCCGGCGAGAGCCAACCTGTGGTTGACTGCAGCGTTTCTGTCGTCCACTGGTTCGCTTCCAGTCGCGCATATCCCAACCAAACCCAGGCCATGGGATCGTACCAACGAATAAACCCGACGGTCATGTGAGGGATTCCCGAGGAATCGAGCCACAGCGAGCCAACCCACTGGTAATGGCCTGGTGTTCCCCACGGGATGTCTTGGATATGCCACCCGGCCTCGTCCTTGAAGGAGTAGCGGTAGCCATCCGAAACGTGAGGATGTCCGAACTGGTCGGCCGCCACACGAGCGCTGGACCCCATGCCCTCGACTTCTTCGATCGACCAACCTCCGCCGTCGTTCACCGCGTACGCGAGTACGTAGTCCGAGCCTGAAGCAGCGCGGTAGACGAGGTGCGGGGTTCCATCCCCGTCAACGGCGACCGCGGGATAGCTCCCCATCGCCACACGCTGGAGCGACCACGCCTCGGACGTTCTGACCCCATGCCTGACCCCATACTTGACGTAGCCTGACGCCTGGTCTTCATAGACAACGTGGGCATTCCCGCACGCGTCGAACGCGAGGGCCGCCCCTGCTCCGTCCGACATGGCGGGAGCTGTCGACAACCTCGTACCTCCACCTGCTGCCGTCATTCCACGCGTGATAGAGGTGATCACCTCCATAGACGATGTGACGATTCCCCTGAAGGTCGACTCCCAGGCTTCTGTCAGTCAGGTTCGTGAAGACCTTCGGGCAGTCGACGCATTCGATGTCCCAGTCATCGGCCTGGAGGGCAGGAGGCGAGGCAAGCGTAGTCAGGGCAATTCCGAGAAGAACAGCGCGGCCAGCGGCGGTGGTTTGCATGGCATGACCTCCCCAGTCGATGCGAAACCCCATAGGTACATTTCAGCAAGTTACACCGCGAATCCCTCAGGGCAATACCTCGAGGCGCGAGTATCGCTCGCGCGTGGAGGACTGAACGCGCTGCCCAAAAGACCAATGCACGGGGGGGCTCGAGAGCCATCTGGCGCAGACGTGCTGGGTCACCAATGAACTGGCGCAGGGTTGACCACGCGAGCGAGTTCGGGCGGTCCCACTCACACTCGGCGCCATTTCGCCCTTGGCGGGATGCTCCTTCCGCTGCGGGCCCGGCATCCGAGTCTACGTCGCCGGGGTTCAACTCATCCTGTGCGCTGGTATCTCGTGCGGCAGGAGGGGTTCTCGTCACCCATGATTCAGCACGACATCCCGTAGTATCGCAAGTCGCTGACTGCGACGCCTACGAAGATGCGCCCCGGCCTGCCCCATCGCCGAGGTGGTCCACCGTGGCGGACAGTTCATCCCGCGAGACGAGCACACGGATCGCACCGGCTCGAACCCCATCAGCGAGGTCGCAAGCTTCGATGCGCTGCGTTGGATAGGCCTCGGCTGGGCCGGAGGCCACAACGTGGACGGCTCGTGCGGCCCGACGGAGCGACGATCTCCGGCTCCGGCACGGCGGCGGTTGCACCCGTGTCGCCAGCTGAGTTCAGAACGCAACGCGAACCCCCTGTCGACACGACCGTACGCCGCTGTACGCGAGATCATACTCCCCCGGGCTGCGGTCGATTCGGCCGAATCGGTCACACCCCGTGGTTTCTCCTTGATCCACAATGGAGTCCACCGCTCGCCTGGCTCGAGGTGCCGGCGGGCATGGCGTATGCGGAGTCTCCACAACGTGTCGACCTTCGTGGCGTGACCTTGGGGACCAGCTCAGGTGACGCCTCCGCCGCAGACAGCCGGACCGAGAGATGGAGGTTCTCCATGCTCCTCATTGCAGTTCTTCTTGTCGCTGCCGCACTGCAACCGCTCGACCCGGGCGAACCTGCGGAGACAGTCGGCGTGCAGACCATGCCTTCTGGTTCTATCGAACCGGCGTCCGACGACACTCTCCTGAGCCCGCCCGATTCCGTGAGACTCCCGGGCCGCGCCGAACCGCGCCCAGGGAAGGTTGAAGGCGCGCCCGCCCAGCACGGTCCCGCGTGGCCCGATACCGTCTACCTGAGGAGTGGGCAGACTCTGGTGGGACGGGTCCTGCGGACTCCGGGCGGGAAGATCACAATGGAAGTTCCATCTCTGACCCACGGGGCCCCGAGCTACAGGGTACGCTTCGATCGCCGCCAGGTGCTTCGGATCGGGCGCAGGCGATCGGTTCTTGACGTACCCGCTGGAGACCCAGTCAGACCCCAGTGGAGTGTGCACTTCGGCGCGTATTCCGAGGGGCAGCGAGTGCTGTCCTACCCTCGAATCTGCGCGGAAATCGGGTATGCGCGTGTTCAGTCCGACTTGGGCGAACTTGAGAGAGCGATCCAGCACCTCTACGACACGAACGCAACCCTGCGAGGCCATGGGCTGGACGCCGGCGTGTTCAAACGGGAGACACATGGCCTCGCTCTTGGGGTCTTGACGCGCTTCAGCCCCCGTCTTG
>JALOPK010000162.1 GCA_025453925.1 Candidatus Eiseniibacteriota bacterium
GCTCTATCAACTCCAGGTGGAGGATGTGCCCCTCAAGGCTCCGGAGTTCCGTTGATCCGGCCGCGATCAGACGATCACTCCCGAGGGAGGGTGCGAGGGCGATGGTTGCGTGAGGCAGGATGAGTTCCACTCGGGCGGCAGACGGATCAAGGATGATGGCGCCTGGCACGCCGAGCACGCCGAACTCGTCGGAGACTCCCTCGGCGATCAACTCGCCTGTTGGCGACACCACTCTCGTGAGGACTCCTCGGGTCCGCGCCGGATCATCGGAGACGAGGTAGATCTCCAACTCCCTATCGGATCTGGTGAGCTTCGCCGAGCTCTGGGTGGCAGTAGTCGCGGCCAAGCGGTCCACCGCGGCTGGTGGTACGCGGCGCGGGCGAGGGAGCAGGGTGATCACGCTACTAAAGCGTTCCTGCTGTGCCGTCCGAGCGGCCGCCCATGAGGCAAGACGTTCCTCGACCCGTGCCCAGGCCCGCGGGAAGGCCGCAGCCGGCGAGACACCCGCGGGGTCAGTCCTCAAGCGCACCACGTCTGCAACATGCTCCCTGCAGCGCTCGCAGTGCGCGAGATGTCGGTCGATCCGTTCACGGACTTCATCAGAGAGCATCCCCATCATGTAGGAGGCAAACGCGGCCGCGTCAGGGCAGCGGGTGATTCCGTCAGTCATCGCGCCGGCCTCCTACTCGAACCAGGTCTCCATCGGAAAAACGTTCCAGGCCGGCGATTCGATGCAGATGCCGCCGCATCTTCTCTCGGGCCCGTGAGATCAGTGCCGCGATGGTGCCCACCGGCCGCCCGGTGGCTTCCGCAATCTCGGGATGGGTAAGCTCCTGGTAGTAGGCCAGTGAGATGACCGCCTGCTCGTCCGACGACAGGCAAGACATCGCCGCCTCCACCTCGTCGCGCGCAGCGACACCGGCCAATGGATTGTCGCCCCCGAGCCGTTCGGTGTGCTCGGACATGGCAGGCGGATCCGAACCAGGGGGAGATGCTGCCAGGCGACGCACGTGAACATCGTGCCGGGTTTGGTCGACATAGTGGTTCTTGGCCAACCTGACGAGCCAGCCGTGGAACGCTCGCTCGTTCTCAAAGGCGCAGTCGCGGAGGGCCCGGGCGTTGCCGTCCATGAGCTTAACGAACACATCGCCGATCAGATCATCCACGGCATCCTGCGGTGCACCCGCACCGTGGAGCGCGCCGGAGAGCAAGGGCGCGTAGCGCGTGAACAGGCGATGCCAGGCCGCGCGATCGCCGCTCATGCACCCGGCGAGCAGCGAATGGAAGTCATCGAGGCAAGGATACTCCACCTTCGAGCCTCCGGTCATGGACCATTCCCGAATGCTGCCCAAGGTAGGGCGGGAAGTGGGGTACGGCCAGTGTGATGGAGGATCGGGAGGCCGGGTCGGCAGCCTGCCTGCTTCGCGGGGAGATCGGACGCACGGAACTCGGAATCCGAAACAAAGGACGGGCTCGAAGGATAGGTCGCCCGGGCGCAGGGCCCGGGCGACCTATCCCCATCACGATACGACCGCCCCCGACGCGTCCGCTGACCCCGAGGCCGGATGCGACGCCAGGGCCGTCGTGGCGAGCATGCCGCCCAGGCCCATGGTCTGCACGGCGGTTGAGGGAACGATCACCATGCTCCCCTTCTCCTTGATGGCCTCATAGAGCATGTTCATAGCTCGCAAGTGCATGGCGACTTCATTGTCACGATAGAGCTCGGAGGCCTTCGCGAACAGGCTGGCAATCTCCGTCTCGGCGGTGCCAAGGATGATGCGGGCCTGGCGCTCCCGCTCGGCCTGGGCCTGCCGCGACATGGCATCCTCCAATTCGGCCGGGATGCGAACATCGCGAATCTCCACCGACTGCACGGTGATGCCCCAGGGGTTTGTCTTCTCGTCGAGTATCTGTTGCAGCCCCTGCCCCAGTTGCTCACGCTCAGTGATCATCTCGGCGAGGTCGTGGCGACCGATGGCCTCGCGGAGGGCCGTCTGCGAGGCGAGAAAGATCGCATCGAAGTACGATTGCACCTCAAGGACCGACTTCTCGGCGTCCCAGACCAGCCAGAAGACGATGGCATCCACATTGACGGGGACCGTATCTCGGGTGAGCGCGGACTCGGCCCACACATCGGTCGCGCGGACCCGCTGATCAACCAGGTGCGACACCACATCCACCACCGGGATCACCGTGAAGATCCCAGGCCCCTTGAGCCCCCTGAACCTCCCGAATCGCAACACGACGGCCCTCTCCCACTGGTCCACGACCTTGATGGCGAAAAGGAGGTAGAGGCCCAAGGTGAAGGTCCCGATCAGGATCCCCAGGAAGGCAGCCACGGACTGGATCCCGGCGCCTCCCATGGCCACCGTCCCCAGCACTCCCCCGACCCACACGATGACAGCCAGCGTCGCCGAGACACCGTTGACGTGGCGCCGCCCGTCACGCCGAGCTTCGATGCCGCCGATCTTTTCATGAGCAGACTGCTTGGAGTCGTCCGACTTGCGTTTCTGCGTTGCGGCGACCATTACCGGAACCATGATGACCTCCTGTGATAGGCGCTCCATGCGCGGGGTGACATTCGCACGCAGGGCGTGCAATGGACATGCGACAACACAGCCCGGCCGGCCGGCGCAGGCGCGGAGTGAATAAGGGGGAACACACGCGCCCGGCGGGGCCTCACGGGCGCTCCTCCTCCCCCAACCGGTCCCTGAGCTCCGCGACGAGCTCCGGGATCGTGACCCCCAAACGGGTGGCGTTGGCAAGAAACTCATCCACGAGTTGAACGGTTTTCCGGCGCCGTTCGACCTCATCCGCCTCCACCAGGTGCGGCGCGATGAACGTGCCCGATCCCTGCTGCGTAGTGAGCAGGCCCCTGATCTCCAATTCCTTGTACGCCTTGGCGATCGTGTTCAGGTTCACCTTCAGGGCAACCGCCAGAGCGCGGGTGGTGGGAAGTTGGTCGCCCGGGCTCAACGCCCCTGTCGCCATTCCCGCCAGGATCTGATCGATCACCTGTCGGTAGAAGGGCACGCCCGAGGATGGATCGAGCCGAAACAGGATCGGCACGCATCACCTCCTTTCATATAGTTAACCAGTTATATAGTACATTACAACATCCCCACTGTCAAGAGAAGCCCGAGAGGTGAGAGGGGGCGCTCATCTACCCCCCGCGGTACCCCTGTGCGGGGCGACGGATGGGCGGCAGGGAGTGGGGCGGAGCCTCGGGCGATTCGACTCCCGGTTGTGAGTTCCGGAGACCGGGGCATGGCACTGAGGAGCCGCTGCCTCGTCGCCAGGCCCGGAGACCCTGGTACGCCGTCAGCGAAACTGCCGCGGGACGCCTTGGTCGGTGAATCGAGCATGCTGCCGGTCGGCTCAGAAGGATGCTCCCGGTGTCGATGTTGCCGCATCTCACCGGCATCCCCGGATCGTCGCAGACCCTGGCCGCTGACGGACGCCGGCTGCCCGGATCCGGACACCGGCGGTCCCCGGGCGCGAACCATGCCCCTGCCCGAGGCTCACGTGCCCGCCGCTTCGGGTTGTCGCATGACTGGCACGGCGCCTGCACCTGGGACCCCGACAGGCCCACATCGCGCGATATCCCCCGTCTATTCCGTGGAGGAGCAATCCCATGATGCCCGCACTTCTCGTCATTGTCATGGCTGCGTCGGCACCATGCCCGATCACCGCCGTCAGGGTCGCCCAACGACCCGTCATCGATGGACGTCTCAACGAGGCTGCATGGGACCTCGCCCAGCGCCAGACTTGCCGATTCCTGCAGTACGGCCCCGACTTCGGCCAGCCGATGTCCGAACCGACCGACATCTACGCGCTGTTTGACGGAGACCACCTCTACTTCGGTTTCCACATGGCGGATCCCGACCCGGCAACAATGATGGACGCGCTGACGCCTCGCGATTCCTATGTGACCGGTGAATGGATCGCCGTGTTGCTCGACACCTACGGCGATGGGCGGCAGGCCACCAGCTTCGAGGTAAGCCTCGCCAATTCGCAGATGGACTCGAAGGTCAGCCCCAACGGGCTATGGGACTATAGCTGGGATGCGGTATGGCAGAGCGGGACGGCCAAGGTCCCCGATGGGTGGACCGCGGAGATCGCGGTGCCGTTCAGTTGCCTGCGGTTCGGTGAGTCGGATTCGACCATGACGTGGGGCGTGAACTTCCAACGCATCCTCAGCAAGAACGTCGAGAATGGGTGGTACATCCTGACGTCGACCCATCAGATGGCCGATCTGGAAAACTTCGCGGCCCTGGACGGCATTCGGGGCATACGGCGGGCCTTGGTTGCCGAACTCAGGCCCTACGCCGCGCAGCGCGGTTTCCGGCAGACGGCTCTGGATTCCTGGGATAACCACTCCGACGTCGGCGTCGACCTGAAGCTTCGTGTCTCGACAGGTGTCGTCGCGGACCTTGCCGTGAACCCGGACTTCGGGCAGATCGAGGCGGATGCGGTGGAGATGAATCTCTCGCACTTTGAGCTGTTTCTCCGGGAGAAACGGCCTTTCTTCCTTGAGGCGCGCAACGTATTCGACATGCCCTTTAACATGTTCTACTCCCGTCGAATCGGATCGGTGGCATCCAACGGCGAGGCCATCCCCATACAAGGCGGCGCCAAACTCTCCGGCTCGCTGGGGCCGGACTGGAAGTTCGGGTTCCTTGACGCCGTAACCGGGCGGGTGCGGAGCGGCACGACGCTGGTGCAGCCGGCCGCCAACTTCGGCATCTTCAGGACATACCGGCAGTTCGGATCGCACGGTCGCCTCGGTGTGTCATGCACAAGCCGGGAGATCTGGGAACAGGAGACTTCCGATCGATCCTTCAACCGGGCCGCGGCCGTCGACGGTGCGGTGGAGCTCACGGGCAGGACCGTTCTGAGCGCAGCCGCGGCGAGAAGCTGGAACACCGGCAGGGAGGAGGACGGCGCCTATTCCGTTGAGGTCGAGAGGGTGCGGGGGGCCTTCACCTATGACCTCGGGGCTCGGCATGTGGGCAAGGACTTTGATGTCAACGGAACGGGGTTCACCACCGCCACGGGGTACCGCTCGGCTGAGGGCAACGCAGGCCTGACTCTACGGCCCGAGGCAATCTTCAGCGAGTTGGGCATGGGGGCTTCGGCGCGCTACGCGCAACAGACGGACGGCCTGGTGACTGCACGGAATGCCGGCATCGCAGCCAACGCGACGCTGAAGAGCAACATCAACTTCGGACTTCACCTCTCCTACCAGGGCAGTCGGTTCGATCCATACGAGGGGCCTTCCGGGCACTCATACGGCGATGCGGCCGATGTCTTCGTAGAGGCGGGCACCAATCCGTTCAACCCATTCACCGTCTGGACAGGCGCCGGAGGCGGGGGCTACGAGGCCGGAGGTTCATTCAGAAACATTGTGGCGAGAGTCCGTTTGAGGCCATCGGCCGCCCTCGACTTGGGGCTGCAGGGGCAGTACTTCGCCACGTCGGGGTCGGAGAACTACAACTGGGCCGTGGGCGCGTATGATTCCAGGTCCACCGAATGGCAGAGCGTGATCGTTCGAGCGAACTACCTGTTCAGCCCCGACCTCAAACTTCGTCTCTTCTCCCAGTTCTCTCGATTCGACATGACCTTCCGTGAGACGGGAACGTCCACGGGCCGGGAGGCGAGGACCAATCTGCTCCTCTCGTGGCAGTACCTGCCCGGCAGCATGCTGCACCTGCTCGCCGAACTGCAGTTCCAGGGTGACGAGACCGGCGCCCTTCACCGGCCGGATCTCGGAGTGTACGCGAAGCTGACCTGGTTCCTTCCGGTGTAGGATCCCATGGCCTCCAGGTCGCTGGCCCGGAATGACTCGACGCCCTGGCAGCCTTGGGATCCCTTGGACCTCCCGCCTCGCCGCACCTCCGCCGTTGCCTCATCGGCATGTCGAGCCCGCCTGGCCGTCGCCTGTGCCCTGGGGTGCATGGCAGTCCAATGCGCCTTGATTGCAGGGCAACCGGCCCTGGTGCCGGCCGCATACCCGGTCCTGGAGCAGGAAACCTTCAATCGCATCAACGCCTACCGGAGCGCCCGCGGCCTGAGGCCCCTCGCCTGGGATGAGACCGTTGCATCGCAATGCCGGGCGCACTGCGCGCGCATGGCTCGCGCTGATCGGTATCTGGCCCATGAGGGCTTCGCCGAACGGGCGTCATGCATCCGCCGCGTGACGGCGTTCCTGCGAGTCAGCGAGAACGTCGGGAGCAACTACGGATACGACGATCCCGTCGAGGCCGCTCTCCAAGGATGGATCGAGAGCCCGCCCCACCGAGATGCCGTCGAGGGATCGTATGCCGCCACGGGCATCGGTGTCGACAGGAGCGCCAGCGGCACATACTACTTCGCCGAGATCTTCGTTCAGCGATAGCCTGAGTACCGCAGGATCCGCCTCCGGGTCTCCGCGGGGGATCAACGCACGTGGAGGGTTTCCGTGCGAGCACGGGGCAACGAGGAGCCTGTCTGGGCTAGGCTGCCGCCTTTATCGCGTCCCAGGCAGCCACGTACACCTCATTTGAGACGCCCAGATCACGAATGACCTCGCACTTCTCCAAGACCTCGGGGGGCAGGAACACCGTCGGATCCTCCCGCGTCTCCGGATCGAGCTTCTCGTATGATCCCGTATTCGGGCAGAGGAAGGCCACGAACGCCGTGTTCTCGGCTGCGACACCAGGGTCGTGGAGGAAGTTTATGAACGCGTGCGCCAACTCAACGTTCTTCGCATCCTTCGGGAGAACCATGTCGTCACTGGCGATGGAGGTGCCTTCCCGCGGGATCGCGTATGCGATGTCGTCACTCTCCTCCATGACCTGCATGACGTCGCCGTTGTACCCGTGCACCATGAGGAACTCCGCGCTCACCAGCCCGTTCTTGTACTGTTCCGACTCGAACTTGGCGATGTTCTTCTTCCACCCAATGACCACATCGCGCGCCTGCGCGATCTCCTCTTCGTTGGTGGTGTTGAGGCTGTATCCGAGGTACTTCAGGCCGGCTCCAATAGTCTCCCGCATGTCGTTGAGCAAGGTGATCCGGCCCGCGTAGGCAGTCGAGTCGAACATGGCCCATGTCGGTTCGAAGTGAGGAATGCGGCTGCGGAGATACCCGATGCCGGAGTTGGAGAACATGTACGGCACGCTGTGGTGCATTTCGGGATCCATGGTGAAACGAAGATAGGAGCGATCGACATGGCGCGAATTGGGGATCTTGCCCGCGTCCAGCGGCTGGATCATGCCCTGCTGCCACATGACCTGCACCATGTAACTGCTCGGGAAGATGACATCGTAGCCTGTGGCACCCGCCTTCAACTTCGCGAACATCACCTCATTGGAGTCGAAAAAGTCCAGCACTAGACGGCATTTGTGTTCCCTCTCAAACCGCTGAATGAGCTCCGGTTTGATGTAGTCCGCCCAGGTGTAGATGTGCAGCGTGGGTGTCCCACCACCGCAGCCTGCGAGGGCCAGTGCACCG
>JALOPK010000012.1 GCA_025453925.1 Candidatus Eiseniibacteriota bacterium
CAGTGCTGCGCACGTTTGTCGCCAGCAGTTCCGGGCACATCTCTCGTTTCGATGCGAGGGTAGTCGGTGAAGTGTCGGTCGCCCTTGGTGCGGGTCGCGCCGCCGTGCATGACTCCGTCGACCCCGGCGTAGGCATCGTGCTTCGGGTGAAGGTTGGCGGGGCGGTGGAGGCGGGAGACGCTCTCGCCGATGTGCATGCGGCCAACACAGAAGCCGCCGAGCGGGCCGTGGCGGAATTGGCGGGAGCGGTTGACATCGTTCCCGATCGGGTTACGAGACGTGCTCTGATCCTGGAACGTATGGAGCACAAGGACGCCGTTTCTCCGGCGAAGCCGACGGCTGTTGTGCATGACTGAGGAAGAGACCATCGTCCCTCGTTCTCCTGGTGCGGCGTTGCGTCAGCTGCGAGAGGCACGGGGGCTCACCCTGGACGCGGCCGCCGAAGGAACCCACGTGAAGGTGCGGTATCTCGAGGCGCTGGAGCAGGAGGATACCGGCTGTCTGCTGGGCCCTGCCTACGCGAAGAGCTTCCTCAAGGCCTACGCTCAGTTCCTTGACGCAGACCCCGTCCTGATTGACGAGTATCGGGCCTTGCTCAGGTCTGATGCCCCCCCGCATCACCCCGTGCCGGAGGCATCCACACGCAACTGCTCCCGTGCTCCGGCGTGGTGGATCGGCATGGGCCTGGTGGGTGCCGCGGCGTTCATGATCTTGGTGCTGAGACCGTTCCCCGCCAAGGAGGGACCGTCGGCCGTCGTGGATGCGGCGGCGGATTCCAGCACTCCATATCTGGCGGGGGATCCGGCCACTGCGGACACCTTGGCCA
Source organism: Candidatus Eiseniibacteriota bacterium (assembly GCA_025453925.1). GTDB lineage: Bacteria > JAFGKV01 > JAFGKV01 > JAFGKV01 > JAFGKV01 > JAFGKV01. Next base: position 827 of record JALOPK010000012.1, read on the forward strand.
TTGCGCCGGGCGGCCAGCCCATGGCGGCCTCGGATACCCTCTCGTCCCTCCAGATCGTCGCGGTGGACAGCACGTGGGTTGAGGCGAGCGCTGACGGGCAGCTTCGCCTGCACGAACTGCTGCTGCCGGGCGAAGTCCGCATCATCGATGCCTCACGGGAGTACCTCCTCACCCTGGGCAACGCCGGCGGCGCCGAGCTATCCCTCAATGGGGAGAGGCTGCCCAGCCCCGGGCCTCGCGGCATGGTGATCCGCAACATGCTTATCCCGGCTCACCGGGAGCCTGCCGGCCTCTAAGTGCCCAGATTCTCCCTCAAGTCTCCCTATCAGCCGTCGGGAGACCAGCCCGCAGCCATCGAAGGATTGGTCCGGCGGCTCGAAGCAGGCGCGCCCGTGTCGGTGCTTCTGGGAGTCACCGGCTCGGGCAAGACCTTCACCGTGGCGAACGTGATCGCCCGAATCGGGATTCCGACCCTGATCATCAGCCACAACAAGACCCTGGCTGCCCAGCTATACGGCGAGCTACGCGGCTATTTCCCCGACAACGCCGTGGAGTACTTCGTTTCGTATTATGACTACTACCAGCCAGAGGCGTACGTCCCCCAGACCGACACATACATCGAGAAGGACGCGTCGATCAACGAGGAGATCGAGAAACTGCGCCTCCGGGCAACGTCGTCGCTGATGGAGCGCACGGACGTCATCGTGGTCGCGAGCGTGTCGTGCATCTATGGTCTGGGGAATCCGAAGGATTGGGAGGAGCTCTATCTTGTGCTTGAGCCCGGCGGGCACGTCGAGCGGGACCACCTTGTCCAGCGGCTTCTGAGTCTCCAGTACGAACGGAACGATCTGGCCCCCGCCCCGGGGGCCTTCCGGCTCCGCGGCGATGCGGTGGAAGTGCATCCCGCCTACGGTGATCATCTGATACGAATAGAACTCCTGGACGCTGAAGTCGAGAGGATCCTCAAGATTGACCCGGTGACCGGCAGGGTCATGGAGTCTCTGTCACGGGTAACCCTCTATCCCGCGCATCACTTCGTCACCACCGAATCTCGGCGCACGCACGCCATTCATGCCATCGAAGAGGAGCTGAAGTCGCGGCTTGCCGTCCTTCGCGGCCAGGGTAGCCTCCTGGAGGCCCAGCGTTTGGAGTCTCGGACCCGGTATGATCTGGAGATGTTGCGGGAGACCGGGTTTTGCGCGGGGATCGAGAACTACAGCCGTCACCTGGATGGTCGCGCGCCTGGCGCCCGTCCCGCATGCCTCCTCGACTACTTCAGCAAGCCCTTCCTCACCGTCATAGACGAGAGTCACGTGACACTCCCGCAGCTGCGGGGCATGTGGGCCGGGGACCGAAGCCGGAAGACCACGCTGGTGGACCATGGGTTCCGTCTCCCCTCAGCACTGGACAACCGGCCGCTGGTGTTTGACGAGTTCATGACCCTCGCCGGACAGCTCGTGTGCGTGTCCGCGACCCCGGATCAGGAGGAGATCGACCTCGCGGGGGGGAGCGTGGTGGAGCAGATCATCCGACCGACCGGTCTCGTTGACCCGCCGGTAATCGTCCGGCCCGCCTCATCTCAGATGGATGACTTGCTCGGGCGCATCAGGGAGCGGGTAGGCAGCAAGGAGCGGGTGCTGATCACGACCCTGACCAAGCGATTGGCCGAAGACATTGCCGACTACCTGATCGGTCTCGGCCTCAGAGTGCGCTACCTTCATTCCGAAATCGACGCGCTTGAGCGGGTGGAGATCCTGCGCGATCTCCGCCTTGGGGAGTTCGACGCCCTGGTCGGCATCAATCTGCTTCGCGAAGGACTCGACCTTCCCGAAGTATCGCTGGTGGCTATTCTGGACGCTGACCGCGAGGGCTTTCTCAGGTCCAGCACCAGCCTCATTCAGACCGCGGGCCGGGCCGCGCGTCATGTTCGCGCCGAGGTGGTCATGTATGCCGACACGCTCACCGGTTCGATGCAGCGGGCCATGGCGGAGACCGAGCGTCGGCGCCGGCTGCAGCTGGCGCACAACCGCGCCTACGGAATTGCTCCGGTAGGGGTGACCAAGACACGGCAGGAGATACTCCAGGTCGCGGAAGTGGCGGGAGGCCGAGTCGAATCCTCTCCGGAGCTTCCGGATCTCGACCGGGAGACTCTGGCCGGGATTATCCGCGACGAGATGCTGACGGCCGCGGCCCGGATGGAGTTCGAGACCGCGGCGAGACTGAGGGACCGACTGAAGGAAATCACAGGGGCTGTCGCGGGGCCCGGTCGCCCTGCCTCGCGTCGTCGTCGCCGCCGGCGCTAGCGGTCGGGGCCGGGCCGGCGTTCGCGGCGCGACTCCCTTCTCCCTGCGGCGTCGCCCGGCGTGACAAGCCGTCCGGTGCATCACATCGCCCGCGTCGCGGGCGATGTGTGCATGACTCCCGCTCTCGGGTGAGACTCCCAGACGTTACGGGGCAGGAGTCGCCGAACCCGTGGCGGCGATCGCGTAGTTGAATCTCCAGTCAAACGGCACGACTGCATAATGGTAGGTCACACCATTGGTGAGACCACTGTCGATCACGGTCATCTGGGCAGGACCGAGGATTCCCACGATGGTCGACGTGCCGATAGTGGTTTCTCCGGCATAGTCCTCGCCCTGTGCGGGGAGGTCGCTCACGGCGGTACCGGCTCTTCGCAACACGACGGTGCCGGTGTGGTCGGACTCCGGCGGGTTTTCCCACGTCAAAGTATCCACGCCGTTGCCCGCGTCTATCGTCAGGTGTTGGACGGAACCCGGGGCGGTCGCGTCATAGGTCGCGCTGTCGGTCTTCGCCGTGGAGTAGTTCGGGGCTTCGTCCCTGGCGAAGGCGGCATAGAAGTAAGTCTGTTCCACCGGCGCGGCGTGCAGCATGGAATCGGCCGCCGAGGGACTGCCCGGTTCGATGCCCAGAAGTGTCCCCGCGGTCGGCGTTGCGGGATACGCTGTGGTGGAATACCGGATCATCACGCTCTGGAAGTCGGCGGTCGATGGGTTGTTCCACGTGAGCCGAATGCCGGCGGAGACTTGACGCGCGGAGAAATCGGTGACCGGCGCGGGCGCGGTCACGTCGGCGGGGGTGCCGGAGGCCTGGCGACCCTCGGAGTAGTTCCACGCCAGATCATAGCTGAAGGCGCGATAGTGGTAGGTCGTGTCGTTGATCACCGCGGTGTCATCCCACTGGGTGGCATCGCCGATGTAGACGACCGTGCTGGTGCCATCCGGGAGAGGATCCCCCACGCCGTAGTCCACCCTCGGGACGGGATTGGAGTTGACCGGATAGGTCATCCGCCGGGCGATCAGCACGCCCTCGTAATCCGAGCTGGTGGGCGGGGTCCATGTCAGGTGGAGCTTCTGGTCATCCTCGTCGAGCGTGAAGGTCAGTACGTCCGGCGGGGGCGTCAGGTCTGCGCCGGTTGCTGCGCCGGGTGAGTTGGAAAGGAGCGACCAGTTGCCCTCGTCGTCTTTCACCTTGAGGGCCACGTAGTGTACGACGTCGGGCGGCAACCCTGTAATGACCAGAGAATCCCTGACGCCGGGAGCCGAGGGATCGGGCTCGTCCGAGACTTCTTCCGCAACCAACCAGGCCGCCTCCGTCGTGATCGGGCTTCCGGTGCGGTAACGAAGATCATACTCCTCCGCGGGCCCGCCGGCGAGGGAGTCATCTCCCACTGCAGTCCACCGCGCCTTCAAGGTCCCCTGGGTCGAACCCGTGATGGACTGCAGATCGGTCACACGGGCCGGCCGGGTGATATCCACCTGGACCGTGTCATGGGGGCTGTTCGAGACGGTTGACTCGTTATCGTGGTCATCCAGCGCCCTGCACGCGAAGTACACGATGGCGCCCGGAGTAAGGTTCTTCGCCACGAGGGTGTCTGGCTGTCCGGCCGGCGAGAGACTTGGGGCACGCGCGATCTGTGACGATTGCAGTGGGGTGGCGCTGTTCCAGTTCGACTCGGAGATGGGCATGCCGGTTTGGTAGCGGAACTGATATCCCGATACCGTCCCTGTGAGCGAGTCGTCGCCCACGGCGGTCCACCGGAGCTGAAGTTGCCCCTCGACGATGCCCTGCGCATTTCCCGATGCGGTCATGTCGGTCACGCGGGCGGGCCTGGTGACGTCGTTCTGGGGAAGCGCCTGCGGGCTGTTCGACACCGCGGATGTATTACCGGCATCATCAACAACGCGCATGCCGAAGAAATACCACACGCCCGGAGTGAGCGACCCCACAACGAAGGACTCGGCCTCTCCGGCCGTCGCGGGCGCGAAGGGCACCGCCACCGTGATGCAGGCCGGATTGTTCCAGTCATCCGGGCCGATTTGCGCACCCTGCCGGTACTTCAGTTGGTACGCGGATGCCGCCGCGCCGGAATCGCCATCATCGCCGACGGCGGTCCACGTCAGTGCCACCTGCCCCTCGACGAGACCGGATGCCGAACCCTGCGCGGCCATGTCGGTGATGGCCGCGGGCGACGTGACGTCGACCTGCGAGAACTCGCTGACCTGGGCGGACATCGACGATCCATTGCTTGCTTCGTCGAAGACGCGCAGCCGGCAGTAGTACTTCGTGTTCGGCGTCAGGCCCGTCGCCACGAAAGTCTCCTGTTGCCCTGCCGGCGCGGGAGTCGGCGGGTTCGCAAGGTGGATGGCAGCATTGAACTGATCCAGGGTCGTGATGGGGTTCAAGGATGCACGGATCTCATACAGGCTGGCGGTGCCGACGGCACCATCGTCGCCCGTCGCCGTCCACGTGAGGAGTATCTGCCCTTCCGTGACGCCCTGGGTGGAGGCCTCCAGATCGTCGACGTAGCCCGGGGGCGTTACATCGGCCTGCGCGGATGTCGAGGCCGCATTGGAGAACGACGAGAGGTTGCTTCGGTCGTCGGTGGACCGGAGGCAGAACCACACTTGCCCGGTGGTCGGGAGTCCCCGCGCAGTCATTTGCTGTTCAGTACCGGCGGTTGCCGGTGTCGGCACGCCAGCCGTGATGGCGGTGGCGGCGTTCCACTCGGTTTCGGTCAAGATCGAATCAGCCGCGAATTTGACGAAGTACGATGCCGCCCGTCCCTCATCCCCATTGTCGCCTGGCGCGGTCCACGTCAGAACCGCCTCTCCTTCCAACTGGCCGGGTGCTGCATGAAGATCGTCGATGGCGCCGGGAGGCATCTCATCGTCTGCGGTGATGGGTCCCGCCTCGTTGGATGGCGTGGATTCCAGGGAGCCTTCGAACGCAGTGACGCGGTAGAAGTAGGGAAGCAGGTCGCTCACCCCCGTATCCATGTATTCCGCCCCCCCCGCGGCCACGGTGGCCGTGGGAATTCCATACACCCCGCTCTCGGTGCTGCGATAGACGCGATACCCGTCGATGCCCGTGCCCGTGCCATCGTCGGGGCTCTTCTGCCACAAGAGCTGGATGCGGCCGCCGCCGTCGGGGGATGGGTTCAGCGCCCGGAGATTCGATGGGGACTGCGGTGCGCCGTTGTCCACGGCTCGGGCTGAGTCAGCAGCGGAGAATGCGGAGAACGCGACCGAGTCCTTGGCGCGTACGCGATAGTAGTACACGCCACCGCTCTCCACACCCTGATCGAGGTATTCGCCGACTCCCGCGCTGACCGACCCCGCGCTCACCAGAGTCGTGGTGTCGGGGCCGGCACCCCTGTACACCTCGTAGAGGGCGACATCGTCCGCGCCTGCTCCATCGTCCGGGGACAGCGACCAGACCACCCCGATTGCCGTGCCCTGATCGTTCGGGAAGTCAGTCGCCACCACGCCGGGAGGGCGCAGGGGGGGAACATCGTCCACGGGCCGTGAGCTGTAGGGGCCGGCCGGCTCCGAGAAAAGTGCACCCGCAACGGCGTAGACCCGGTAGTAGTAGAGTTTCCCGGGGGTGAGGCCACAGTCAGTTACCGAACCTACCCGGGCCGCAACGGTGTCGACTGGCGGGTACCCGCCCTGGAGCGTCGTGTCCCTGGCCACGACATAGCCCGTCACATCGCCGCCCGCCGTATCCATGGGCGACAGGGCCCAGGACACGATCAGGCATGTCCCCTGATCCGAGGGTTCATCGGTCACCGCGAGACCAAACGGCGGACTGACGGCATCGGGATAGGCCGACGACACATCGGAACGCCTGCTGGTCTCCCCCCGCGCAAATGAGGCGACCTGGTAGTCATACCGAATATCGGGCATCACGTCGGAATCCACGTACGTTGTCTCCGGGCAGGCCACCCGAACGAGCTGCACGAATGAGGTCGTGTCTTCCCTGGTGTCTCGTCTGAATATCACCGTCGAATCGATCCCGGGAACGTCGGGTATCTCCCACGCCAGCCTCACGCGGCCAACCTGCCCCTCCGCTCTGAGGTTGAACGGCTCGGAGTTCACCGGATCAAGGGGGTTCTCATGCTCTCTCGTGCACGAGGGGACCAAAGTGACGGCGAGCACCAGTGCGCAGACCGCACCAATGCCCCAGACCATGCGTATCCGCATCTATTCTCCTCCGAGTGTCACGCGCAGCGTCGTCAGAACCTGCGAGAAATCACGAGTCCCACGTTCCGGGGACCCAAAGTGACGGCGGGAGACCACGAGTCGTCGCGAGAGGGTCCAAGAGACCATTGCTCGGACGAGCCGTAGTCATGGCCGAACCAGTAGTGTATCGCCAGCGCAAGGCTTCCCGCGCCGAGTGCTGCCAGCACGTTGCGCGCAAGGAGGTAGTCACTGGCCTTACCGTACAGACGAGTTATCTCGTGTTCCCGGATGGCGCGCAGGTAGTCGTCCCACGTGTCGGACGCCTGCGCGTCATAGTGATAGGTAAGGTAGGCCAGGGCGACCGTCGCCCCCAGGGCCGCCCACGGCTCAAGATGGAGCGCCGGGGACCCGCCGAGCGTCGAAGCGGCGGGGACCGGCGCACGCTGTGGCGCAGAACCCGTGGGCGTGATGCCGACCACCTGGCCCTGCACCACCCGCGCCGTTTCGACGCCCGCCTGGTCTGAGTTCACGTCCAGACGCGGTTCCACTTGCTCAATGGTGTGCACCGTCAGTGCCTGGCAGTCGACGATGTATGTCTTGATGTTGATGATATCCCCGCTGCGGGTGAACGAGCCGAAGATGACCTTCTGGGCATCCACGGCCTGGCCGAGGCGAAAGGCCTGGCGCTCATTCGTGAGGTATCCGAGTTCCGGAGCCAGAGTGTCCATCACGGCCGCCACCTGCTCGCTTGGAGCGATGAGAACCCTCCCCGTGGCGATGAGCCGGTTGGCGATGGCCTGTCTGATCAATCCTTCGAACACCCCAAGAGAATCCACTTCGGTTCTATTGCGATATGCGAGCACCACGATTCTCGGAAGCTCCGATTGACCAGAATCCGGAAGGGCTTGTGCCCAGGATGGGGCCCCGTACACTGCAACCAGCAGTGCCACGATCCGCAGAATCGATCTCACCATTTCACCTCTGGGTTCCATGTGTGCTCCGGCACACGTGCCATCCGGCTCGTCGCGACTTCACCGGCTGAACTGCTGGACTGCCTGCCCCTCCGACATCCTGTACCCCCGGGATGATCCTTCGTTTCCCATGCCCCGGACTCCTGCCGCGGCATATCTCAGTGCGACTCCGTGACTCTTCGCGGAAACGCCAACACCCGTGCGTCGGGGAGGCCTTCCTGAAAGGCCGAGCACGGCCCGGCGCCCGGTGTGGCCACCACACCAAGTGCCGTGCGCGGATGGACGGGGAATGGAAGTCATTCGCGTAACACGCCAATTTGGCTCCCCCGGAGCTTTCGTGCAAGCATCACGCATCGACTGCACATCTGACATCGCACGCACCCACAAAGGCCCTCACTCCGACGATCGCTGTGTCTCGTCACGGCAGGCTCACGTTGCGGCATCGCCCCGCGTGCTGTACGTTGCGGGTCCACGCCAGAGAACGGATGGCCACGGGTGACTCGCCGCGGGGGCCCGCTCGACAGCGACGCAGGTGCGCAACGCTCACGGGCTCGCGCGCGGAATGCCCGGAAGGATTTCGTGACGCATGGGCGTCGGCCCGGTCAGCTTGCGCGCACGCGGGCGTTCCTGAAAACCGGTGGCCTGCCTGCCGCCAGGGCCGGTTCGCGGAATCGCCGCGTCCGAGGTAGGGCCGAAGCGTTCCTTCCGCTGCGCGTTGGGAGCGCCTCGCGGTGCGGGAACGGTCAATGGTCGTGGCCGCTCCATGTGTCTTGGGCTCAGCTCGGGAGGTGATTGTGACCGCTGAGAAGTCTCCGGGGCCCCCACGCTCGGAGGAAACCGCCATCCTATCGTGGAGGGTTCACCCCGCGGCGCGCAGCCCCCGCAAGACCGTCGCGGTCGGGCTGATCATCGCCGGTCTGGTCGCAGGCAGCGCCTGGTATGCCGGAGTCGCACTGGGAGTGGTCGCGTGCGCGCTCTTGTGTGGAAGTCTGTGGCCTTTCTTCATGCCAACGACCTACCGTCTCACCGCTTCGGCAGTGGAGCAGGTTCGCTGGCCGACTCGCCAGCGTCGGCCGTGGTCGGCCTTCCGCCGGTTCGAGGCTGACGGCCGGGGAGTCCTCTTGAGCCCCTTCCCTCACCCTTCTCGACTCGATCCGTTCCGAGGCATGTACCTGCTCACCGCACCGGAGATCGATATCACCCGCGTGCTCCGCGATCATGTGGGGCCCGACGAGGCAGGGGCGTGAGCGGGAAGTCCTGGGCCATCTTCGGCCCGACGGGAGGTGGAAAGACCGAAGCCGCCCTGGCACTGGCCGAGCGTTTTCCCCTGGAGGTCGTCGGGCTTGACAGCCGGCAGCTCTACATCGGGATGGACATCGGGACGGCCAAACCCACGGAAGCCCAGCGGGCGCGGGTGCCTCACCACATGATCGATGTGATCACCCCTGATGTCCGATGGGACGCCATGACCTACGCGCGGGCAGCCCGGCCGGTGATCGATGAGATCACCGCTCGGGGCCGCAGAGCCCTGATCGTGGGGGGATCTGGTTTCTACTTCGCCGCCCTTGCCGGAGAGCTCAATGAAGACCTCCCACCCCGCGACGAAGCGCTGCGCGCGCGGCTCCGCGTCGAGGCGGAAGTAATCGGGAGCCCCGGGTTGTGGGAGCGACTCAGGGAGCATGATGCAGCAACTGCGGCACGGCTCCATCCTCAGGACATGTCCCGGATCATCCGAGCGCTAGAGATCCTGTCGCTGACGGGCACCACCCTCGGCGAACGGGCCCGTACCGCGCCCCCGGTGCGGTGGGGGGACTGGAGCGTCATCGTGCTCGCTCCGCCCCGGGATCGATTGAAGGCGCTGATCAGGCGACGGGTCACGCGTATGATTCGCGAAGGATGGGCGGAGGAGGTGCGCCGGCTGCTGCATGCGGGCCATGACGAATCCCACCCCGGCATGAGCAGCCTGGGGTATCCGGAAATGATCGAGCACGTTCGAGGCATCATGCCGGCGGAAGAGGCCGTTGCGCGCATCGCCCAGCGGACTTGGCAATATGCCCGGCGGCAGCTGACGTGGTTCCGCCGCTTCCCGGCCGAGCGGTGGATCGCGACAGACGACCCCCTGGCGGCGGCGGAACGGGCTGCCAGCCTGCTGGACCGTCGGGGATGATTGTGGACCGCGCGGCGGCTGCGGCCGCGCTGGTGATCGTGACGGTCAACGGTGCATCCGCCGCCTGGACTGTGCCCGTCGACCTTGCCGCCGGCGCGCGGGTTTTTAGGTCCGACACCGAGTTCCGTGTGGCCGCGGCCGCGAAGCACACCCTGGCGCTCCCGTGGCAGCCGACCCTCCGCTGGGACACCAAGGGACAGATGTACCACGTAGGCACGCTGGATCGCGACAAACAGAACTCCCTGCTCAAGGCGCTTCTGACTGCAACGCCCGGGCCCGGGTATACCCTGGAGTTCTCTACCGAAGGGTGGCGAAGAAGAGACGCCGGCGAGCGTGTCATCGAGAGAGGCGCTGGCGCCTCTCTCGAAGGCCGATTGGGGGTGCGTGGGCCTTTGGGCATCAATCTGTCTCAGACGGTAGCGGCGATTCGAGATCGCGTGGCCACAGCCGGTCTGGCGGGCCAGGAAACCGACAACGGAGGGATACGGACGGACTCCCAAGTGGATTTCTCCCGAACTCTGGGGCGTAGTAGCTGCGCGGTTCAGATCCAACGCGCGGTCAAGGATGTGCGCCTGGATGGTTTCGACGACCGGACGCTCAGAATGCGCATCGACGGCATCCCCGGCGCTCTCGAGATGGTAGCCTTCTCCAACCGGAGACGATACCGGACCGGGGTGATCACGGAGTCAAGAACGGAGCGTGGTCGATCTCTGCGACTTACCGGGGGTCTGGCTCAGGCCGCGTCCTGGAGCTTCGGGTACGCGTCATCGTCAAGTGCGTACCAGGAGGAGACGAATCAGGATTTCTCCACTGCGGCCGGGGACCTGCGTGTCCACATCCACCCGCTGCGATCTGGCGCGGTCCAGCCGTTTCTCAAGCTCAACCTCACACAACGCCTGTATGACGAGAGCGCACGGTCCGTGTATGATCGAGAAGACCTTGGGCGCGCTCTGGAGGCAGGCCTCGCGATCAGCGGCCGGGACTCCCTGTACCGCGTCGAACTGAGTCATCAGATATCACTGGATCGCAACAGCTATGTCGACGCGACGAACTTCAGCGACCATGACATCCGCGATCAGCGGATCACCGCCGACCTTGCGTGGAGGAAGGGCGGGTCATCTCTGAGGCTGGTGCTGGCTCGGAGGAACAACGATCTTGTGTACGTCGATGCGCAACGGTCGGCAAACACGGTGAGGAACGCGGAGTATTCCGCGTCGATTGGCTACTACGTCCGTCTGGGGCGGCTCCGGTGGTCGCAAGACGGATCCGTGTCGGCGCGACATGCGATGTATCGTTTCAGACCTGAGTCGGATGCTCTGAGTCGGCGCGGGATCGTCGCAAGCAGACTGGCGGTGGCGCGGGGAGGCCATGAGATCGAGCTGCACCAGAAGTGGTTGTGGGATGACAACGGCCCTTTTCAGGACGGGTTGTTCTCCCGTCTGGAGCTGATTGACGATGTGGAGGTGGGAATTCGATGGGGCGCCTCGTGGGGGCGGTGGAGGATCGCTCCCGGCATTCGTCAGCGCTGGCGGCTGGTGTACGGGCCGTGTGGCAGGCAAAAGAGGACTGCTACTCCGGCCCAGGTCGAGCGTCGAGCAAACATTGATGTTGGCCTGCCGATGGTCGGTGGGGACATCACGGTCGCCGCGACACGCGTTCAGAGCGGGAGTATGGGCCACTGGGAAGCCTCCGTGGAGGCGAAACATGCGTGGTAGGACAGCGCTCATGCTGGGCCTTCTCATGCTTGGGTGCGGCTGGTTCGACACCCGTTCGCCGGCGGAGCCATCCGAGAGCAATGTGCCGTGGCGACAGCCGACCCAGGCTCACTACGTGGTCGAGAATCTGGAGAACACCTTGGAGGGAATGGATCTCACGCTCTATGGACGCTGCATCGACGCGGACCGTTTCCTGTTCCAGGCCGATCCCGTGCTGGCCCAGATCGACCCGTCGCGCTATGAGAACTGGAGATGGGCTGTGGAAGAGGGTTCGACCCGCCGGATGCTGGAAGCCGTGGAACAGCACTGGGGAACTGCGGATTCCGCCATCGTGCTTGCGTTCACGGAGGAGGAATGGCTCGTGAATGAAGCGGATACGTCCATGGTGCAGTACCGATACCATCTCACCGTGCACCATGGCAGAACCGATGTGGACAGCCTGGCCGTGGGAACGCTGCGGTGGGGGTTCCGCCGATCCGCCGCAGACCGGCTCTGGTACCTCGCCGGCTGGTCGGATTTCGCCGACGAGGCCGGCACGGCCTGGAGCACCATCAGAGGAGCCTTCCGGCAGTGAGGTACTCGGTCGCGATCCCCGCGTTCAATGCCGAGGCGACACTACCCAGAGTGCTGGACGCAGTGAAGAACCTTCAGTGGCACCCGCGCGAGGTTGTCGTGGTCGATGACTGCTCGGATGATGCCACTTCCCGCATCGCCCTGGGTGCTGGCGCGCGTCTCATTCGACACGGGGATCGCCGCGGGCTTGCGGGTGCCCGCAATACCGCCCTCGCGGAGATCTCTGATCCGTTCATTCTGTGGTTGGACGCGGACTTTGTTCCCGAACCCCAGGTTCCTGAAGCACTCTGGGATGGATTCGATGGCGACGATGTCGCCGCTGTCGGCGGCCGCGCCCGCGAGGCCGTGGGTTCGCGCTCGGACCTGTGGCGCCGCACTCATGCGCCGCAGGATCACGGGCGAAGGCCTCTGCGCTCCGCATGGATGGTCATGGGATTGTGCGCCATGCACCGCGTCGACGCCGTGCGAGGCGTGGGCGGGTTCGACGAGCGCTTCCGCTCGTGCGCGGAGGACGTGGAGATGAGCCTCAGGCTGAGACGGAGCGGTTTCCGTCTCGCCTACCGTCCCCGCGCAACGGGAGAACACCTGCGGCACGACAACGATGAGCAGCTCGTGGAGAGGATGAAGGAATACATCGGGAGCACGAGTCTCGCGCTCGTGCTCCACGGGAAACGGCCGCGACGGTGGTTTGCGCCGGTTCTCGCGAAGCAGCTCATCACGCACCCCTCGTCCGATCTGCTGCACGGGCGATGGAACCTGATTCCCCTGGATTTCCGGATCTGGCGCGCCCGGTGGCGGGCCCTGTGCTCGTGGGATGCGAATCGATTCCCCTCCTGATGCCGGAGTGACCGTGCGCCCCCGGGGGGCATCCTGTCCGCTCAGCGTCATCATTCCCACCCGGGACCGGGCGGGAGTCCTCGCCGGCGTCTTGAAGGCGCTGCTGACCCAGGCGCGGGACGTCGGAGGGGAAGTGGTGGTGATCGATGACGGCTCGGGCGATCACACTCCGGGATTATTGACCAGACTCGCGCGTTCCGACACCGCCCTTCGCTGGATCAGGCAGACGGCCTCCGGTCCGGCGGCGGCCAGGAACCGAGGCATGGAAGTCGCATCGGGACGGATCGTGTTCTTCACGGGCGATGACATGTACCCTGCCCCCGGCCTTCTGGAAGGCCACGTGCGCGCCCACGCCGTTGCGTCCCGGTCGGCGGTGCTCGGCCATGTCGCCTGGGATCCGGCAATGAGGACTTCTCCGTTGATGAGGATGATGGCGCCAAACGGCCCCCTCTTCAATTTCGCCAAACTGAGACGGAGCCGGTGCCGCCTCCACCGGTTCTTCTACACGGCGAATCTCTCGATGCGGGCGGAAGACCTTGGTTCTGAACGATTCCACGAAGGCTTCGAGGGCGCGGCCTTCGAGGATGCTGAACTTGGAGTCAGGTTGGAGCGGGCGGGGATCCGCCTGGTCTACCGACCTGATCTGCTGGTCTCTCACCGGCACGCGCTCAGCGCGCGCGCCATGACGCGGCGGCTCAGTGCGCTCCGCACAGGGAGGAAGCTCCTCAGTGCGCTGCATCCTGAGCTGGCGCCCGGCCTGCGCGGGCGAGCCGCCGATCTGGCACTCGAGGTCTTCGTGAGGACTTGGGTGCCCCTGGAGTGGCTGCTCCACCTGGGTCCTTCCGTACCGGAAGATTGGACAAACGACGACATCTGATGCACATTGTATGTTTACCGTCATGAGCAGGTGGGAGTGCTGTGTCGGGGAGGACCAATGATCGAACCCGCTGGCCCGCGCAGGTCCGGACGGGATGAGGTGACTGAGGCAGTGGGCCTGGCTGACAGCCCCACGTGCGGCGATGTGGTACGGGTTACACTCGACATCAACCGGCGTCGGCTCATCGTACGCACCGGATTCCGCGTGTATGGCTGCGGATCGGCCATGGCGCGGACTTCCCACGCGCTCCAGGCGATCGAGGGGAAGACAGTAGAACAGGCGCGACTGGTGACGCAGGCGTCGGCGACCCGCGAAGCCTTTCCTGAGAACGGCAATGGAGGCTGTGCCGCAGTAGAACAGGCCGTGCTCGCGGCGCTGGATGATTTCGTCAGGCAGCGGGGGTGAGGATCCGGCCCTTGACCGGAGCCGGGTGCGCGCTACCTTGGTCCGAGCTTTTTCTCTGAGCGGTTTCGCTCGTTCACGGGATGGTAGGTATGGTTGCGCGTGCCCACAAGCAGGATGAGCAGCATTCGATCGACAAATGGCCGTTCGGCCCGAAGAACTATGCCGCGTTCGGGTTGGGTCTGCTGAGTATAGTCCTGGGCTATGTGTTCCTGTCCCAGGGATCGATCACGGCCGCGCCCATTCTTCTGGTCCTGGGCTACTGCGTGATCATTCCCATCGCCATCATGATCAAGTAGGGGGCGAATAGCTCAGCCGGTCAGAGCGCCTGCCTTACACGCAGGAGGTCACAGGTTCGATCCCTGTTTCGCCTACCAGGGCGATTGATGTTTGAAGGTCTCACGGGGCCGTAGTGCAGTTTGGTTCAACACGTCGGCCTGTCAAGCCGAAGATCGCGGGTTCAAATCCCGTCGGCCCCGCCACGATTTGCGCCGGAACTCATTGTCACGAGATGGGTTCCGGCGCTTCTTGTTTCCCATGCAGCGGCGGTTCGAGGCCGCGACCCTGGTGGCACGAGGCTCCCCTGCCTCGCGTCCATGATGCCCTCTGACCCGTCGGTCAAGGAAGCGGCGAGGCGAGTGCCGCGCCGTCTCCGCCATGTCGCAGGCCGGCGGCACGAAGGGAGCATGAGAATGGCCCGTCTCCTCGCCAGCGGGCGTCCACGCCCCGCGGCTCTCCTGGCGGTTGCCGCGCTGGCCCTGTGTCCGCGTCTCTGCCCGGCCGACGTGGTCTGCATCGATGACGACAATCAGACCGGTGTATACGACGGCACCCCGCTCCATCCGTTTTCGGACATCGCCCCCGCCATCGCCGCGGCCGTCTCCGGCGACGAACTTAGAATCGCAGCGGGGGTGTACCCCGGGAACCTGCTGGTTGACACCAAGGCCCTGAACCTTCTCGGAGGCTATCCCGGAGGGACCGCCAGTGGATATGCGGGCGGCATCGCCGGGGAGTTCGGCACGCAGGATCCTGTGGCCCAGGTCACCCACCTCCAGGGCGACGGATCCGCGGCGGTCATTCGGTTCAGGCGAGTGGGCGGCGTCGACGGCTCGACGGTCGTCGACGGCCTCCGCATTACCGGCGGGACCAGCGGCATCCTGTTCGATGACGAGTACCCCTCCGGTGAGTTTCGTGATTTCGTAATATCGCGCAATCTGATCGAGGAGAACGGGCATCACGATCCGGCATACGGCCATCGTGGCGGCGGCATCGCCGTCGACGGTTCCTGCATCAGGATCTCAGACAACACCATCAGGAACAACACGGCCGACACCGGCGCAGGCATTGGCGGCGCGGCGGACACCCTGCTGGTGGAAAACAATGTCATCGAGGGCAATATCGGCTTCGGCGATCACGGTGGAGGCCTCTGGCTCGGCGGGGAGGGAACCCTGGCGCACAATCTCATCCACGCCAACGTGATTGGTGATCTTGCCGGGTACGGGTGGGGTGGGGGAGTTCTGGTGGTCGGGAGGTGGGTCATCGTCGGCAACACCATCAGTGGCAACACGGCCCCCTCGTTGGGAGGCGGCTTGTTCATCGACGAAGGGGCCGAGGCCTGGGTGGACCACAACCTCATCGTCGAGAATGCCACGCTCACGGAATGGGTGAAGGGCGGCGCCGGCGTCTACGTGGATGGCGCATGGGACGGGACTCCTTCATCGGCTCACCTCACGAGCTGTACGATCGCGGACAACGCCTCGCCTGGCACCAATGGCGGAAATGGCATCTACGTGGAGTACTCGGACGTGGATGTCAGCGGTTGCATCTTCTGGGGTAACGAAGGAGGAGACGATTTCTACCTGGATCCCTCCTCGACCCTGACCGTGGTGCATAGCCTGTCAGAGGAGCCCATCGCCGGGGCCGGGAACCAGTCTGCCGATCCCCTCTTCGCCGATCCGCCGACCTGCGACTACCACCTCAAGTCGCTGGTCGGACGCTGGGATCCCGGCCTGACAGCGTGGGTGGCGGACGACGAGCACAGCCCGGCCATCGACGCCGGAGACCCCGCGGCCGCGTACTCGGCTGAACCATCCCCCAATGGCGGGAGGCGAAATGCGGGGGCCTACGGGAATACCCCGGAAGCGAGTCGAAGCTGCGTCGTATTCGAGTGGTGAGCCGTGGGAGGCCGTCATGATGATGTTGTCTGATCCCGGGGGACCCCGCGGCCGGGCGGAGTGGCCATCATGAGTTGGGATGTCATCACTATCGTGCTCATGTGCCTGGTGGTGATCCTGGCAGGAGTGATCCGCTACGGCGCTTATCGCGGGGAAACCGTTGCGCGGAGCCTGCGCGGACGACTCGAAGACGCTCGCGAACCGGTGCATCCCGCGGCGTTCTATGCAGGGGAACTCCTGAACCTGCCGGCACCGGTGCAGCGCTACTTCCGCGCCGTGCTTACCGACGGCCAGCCGATGGTGACTGCCGTCACCGTCCACCACACGGGTACATTCAACATGAGCGAGACCGGCGAGCGATGGCGGCCGTTCGTCTCAACGCAGCGGGTGGTCACACGGCGCCCTGGCTTCGACTGGGATGGGCGTATCCGGATACTGCCCGGCCTGGCGGTGCGGGTTCACGATGCATACGTGGCAGGCGAGGGTCTCCTCAACGCGACGTTGTTGGGGCTGATTCCGCTGGTCAACATGCGCGGCACGCCTGAGGTGGCACAGGGCGAACTCATGCGGTTCTTCGCCGAAGCGGCATGGTACCCGACCGTGCTGTTGCCGAGTCAGGGTGTGCAGTGGGAGAGCGTCGACGACTGCTCGGCGCGGGCTACGCTGCACGACGGCCCCATCCGGCTCAGCATGCTGTTTCGATTCGATGAGGACGGGCTCATCGCGTCGGTGCGCGCCGAGGCGCGAGGCCGCACGTCGGGCGGCAGGGTTGTCCCCACGCCCTGGGAGGGCCGCTGGAATCGATATGCCCTGCATGACGGAATGCGCATTCCCGTGGAGGGCGAAGTGGCGTGGCTGCTTCCCCGCGGACCGAAGCCATATTGGCGGGGGCGCATCACCAGCATACGCTGCGAGTTCGCGTCATGACGGGCCCGTCGCGCATGGATATCGATCCTGGCCGCGGGGTGTGGGGCACCCCCGACCGCCCCGCAGGACATCTGCACGGTGGCAGATATCCGTCACCGAGGATTTCACAGGCTCGGTACACAGCGTGATCCCCGGGCCTGATCTCTCCACGGCGCCGCCGCCTCCGGCACGCACCTCCTTGCCCCACGATGCGGAGGCCATAGGTTGCATTCCTGCGTACTCGCGTTCATACCCACGGTCACGCACCGAGAGCGACGGGGCGACCGGGCAGCGGGCGAGCGAGGAGGGCAGATATCCGAGATGATATCTTTCCGATCGAGCACTCCGCCGGCTGGCGGAGTCGGGATGCAACGGCGCTCGAACGCGATCGTAGGCGTGAATCCGAGTACCAGGTTGTCCTTCCAGACCCCGCTCTCTTACCACGAGGTATGCATGATGGCAGCTTCCATGTTTCCCGGCGGATGCCGTTCGCTCCTGAGTCTCGTCCTGCTTGGGCCTTTCTTCCTGATGTCGTGTGGTGGCGAGAGGCCTGCAACCGATGCCCAGCCTGCGCCTCAGTCGAGTGCCGACCGGCCTGCCCCCGCAGCGGTTTCCGCCGCCCCCACCAACCCGTGCACCCTGATCAGCCCCGAGGAGGCGCAGGCCGCAACCGGTATCGCGGCCGAAGGGAGTTCGTCGACCAGCGGAGGCGCGGCGGTCTGCAGCTGGATCGATGCCACGGGGAAGTCCGCCGTTGTGCAGATCTTTCCTACCGCATCGGGCTATGAAGTGTCTCGCCGGGCGTTCGAGTCATTCTATGATGCGACTGCGGAAATCGTCTCCGGACTTGGTGACGAGGCGTGCTACATCACGGGGAAGACGGCGTCGGTGCCCACCGCGACGTTCTGCGTGAGGAAGGGATCCGCGGCCGCCAGTGTGCAGGTCATGACCATGGGCCAAGACGCAGCCGCGCTCAAGGATCAGGCGCTGGCCCTGACCCGAACACTCGTGGCGAAGCTGTAGCGCACGACCGGCAACCTGAGCCTCGACGCCCTTCAGTCCGCCGCAGCCTTCAGCATGAGCTGGAGGGCTGAATAGCCAACCGTGTCAGAGATCTGTTCGACATAGCCGGTGTAAGCCGAGTTGTGGCTCATGATGGCGTCCTTCACCATGAACGTCGAGAACTCCAGGTCCTTGGCTGCGTGATACGTCGCGAGAGCGCACATCACGGCGCTCAACCCCGTCACGAACACAGTGTTGCACTCCATGTCCCGCAGCAACTTCTCCAGCTCGGTCTTCTTGAAGGCATTGGGGTAGTTCTTGATGATCCGGGGGTCATCCGGCCGCACCGCCACACCGGCGGGGAACTCGAACGGTTCCGTGCCCGGTGCCGGGCCCCGCTGCGGATCTGTGTGGTAGACACGCACCACCGGGAACCCGTATTCCCGGAACAGGGCGATCGTCGCGTTGATCATCCACAGGCCGACTCCCCGGTCCCGTTCCGGCACGTAGTTCAGGAATTCGTTCTGGATGTCGATGACCAGCAATGCGGGCTTCAGTTTCATCTGGCGTCCTCCTTGGCTTGTCTGGTGAGTGTCGGCCAGCCAGCGTAGGCAGGCCGAGCGGGCTGGATGGAACAGACCGTGATCTGAGGTCCTCCTTTCGGCTCATCGAGCGCGGGCCTCGGTCATCGGTCGGATTCGCGGCCCGGGAATGCGGAGCGGCCCTCAGCCAAGCGGAGTAGGAACCCATGGACGGAATGCCCGTCAAGTGGTGGCGGTGCAGGGGGCTCCCCCGCAGCCGGAAGTCAGCGGCGCCGGCCCATCCGGTGCGTCTTTCGGACACGGCGCCGGTTCGCGGCTCACCCGACGCGACCTTGCTGCCGCGTGCTTCCTTTCCCTGGGCGTCTTCTCGGCGAATCGCGCGCACGTTTCCCCGGCACGGACGTTTCACGCGCGTGCTCTCC
This sequence comes from Candidatus Eiseniibacteriota bacterium, assembly GCA_025453925.1. Taxonomy (GTDB): domain Bacteria; phylum JAFGKV01; class JAFGKV01; order JAFGKV01; family JAFGKV01; genus JAFGKV01. The sequence continues at coordinate 19,897 of JALOPK010000012.1, forward strand.
CGGATCACCGCTACTCATGCTGGCGGGCGCCCGCTCGTACACGCACTATTCTAATATTAGAATAGTGCACACCATCCGTACTTTGACCGTCCTCGCTGGAGGGTCCCGGCACAGTCGACGATATAGAGGATGCCGGCCGCACGTGTGTTGCGCCGATCCGCGGATGAGGTAGTATTCGCTGCCTTGGCCGTCACTCGTTCCCGGAGGAGTTCATGCAACGATCGGTATCCTTGATTGTCGGCAGCGTGGTGCTGGTTGCCGCGATCGCGTGCCCCGTCTTCGGCAAGGAGTACTCTCTCAAATCGCTGAAGGCCGAGGTGGACGCAGCGGAATCCGCCGCGATGTTGCGCGCGGTGTTTCAGGACTACCTGGAACATGCGGTGGACATCGATGTCGCCCGAGCATCCCAAGACCAGTGGAGGTTCCTGGACGAGCCGGGTGTGCGCGCGTTCGCCGAGAGTCTCTACCAGGCGAATGCCGACTCGGGCCGGTGGATCTACCTCCGCGGTCGGATGGCCTCGGCGCCCCTGGAGCAGATCGAGATTGGCCGTAGACTCGTCGCCATGCACCCCGAGGTGCCCTGGGGCTTTCGGCTCATCGTCGGCGCCTATGACCAATACCTCTTCGCCGACACCGGGGAGCAAGCTACCCGCAATGCGCTTGCTGCCGAATTGCCCAACGACCTGTGGTGTTTCCACGAACTTGCCGCCCTCCAGCCGACCCTGCCGCTGGCCGGGCTCGCCTTGTTCGACTACCACGTCTATCGTGGCGCGTGGGACAGCGCCCAGGCGCTCTTCGACGTGGCCCGCGCGGCAGGAGGCTCGTGGGCAGGCGAGAACAAGGCCCTGCTGCTGGCCGCCGGGCAGGGCCGGTACGATGAGGTTCTAGGGAAGGTTTCCGCCGGCATCGACACGATGATCGCCCATGGCGCCGTGGATCCCCAGCGGCGTGATGAGACGATACGCCGGCACTACGACGGCGTGCTCCGAGACGCGAAGGCCTACGACGAACTGGTCCGCTATCTCGCGGCGTTACCCGGGGCCGCCACGGACCCCGGCGTGCTCTACGATCTTGCCTGCTACAGCGCCCTGGCAGGCCGTTCTGATGAGGCGTTCGCCCATCTGGAAGGCGCTGTCGAGGCTGGCTGGAACGCCCTCGACCACACGCAAGGAGACCCTGATCTTGCGAGCCTGCGAGGCATGCCGCGATGGGAAGCGCTGATCGCGCGGCTCTCCCAAGCCGCCTCGGCAGTCCCGGAGGGAGAAGGGGTGGCGGGAGCCATAGGCGACACGCTTTCCACGCCCGCGCCGGACTGGGCGCTCGCCGACGTGCGTGGCGACACGGTTCGTCTGGCTGATCTCAAGGGATCAGTGGTCGTCTTGGACTTCTTCGCGACCTGGTGCGGCCCGTGCAGGATGGCCTTGCCAGTCCTGAGCCGTTATGTGCACGAAGCCAAGCCGGAAGGTGCGCGCGTCTACTCGATCGACGTATGGGAGAAACCCTTCGCCAAGGCGGAGATGCTGTGGGAGAGCGAAGGCCTCGGCATGACCTTGCTGAAGGGCACCGATGATCTCGGCACGAAGTACGGGTTTGACGGTATCCCGTTCATCTGCGTCGTCGACAAAGCGGGGCAGATCCGCGCGAAGTTCGCCGGCTACAGCGACGGCATTGACACGGAAATCGGTGAGGTTGTGGACCGGCTGCTGGAGGAATAGAAAGGGGGTTACGGAGCGACGCGACGAGTCTGACTCTGGCCTTGTTCTGTCGTGTCGTCGAGATACGTTTCTCGTTCTGACTCGCGATCGATCCACGGCGCTGAACCGATCTGGGGGATCGCCATGCCTGGACTGTGGGTTGCCGCTGTCGTCCTCTGCTTGCTCCGATCGAACCTCCAGGCTCTCCAGGTGGGAGATCGTGCTCCAACCTTCGCGCTCCCGCGCCTCTCCGGCCCCGACGTATTCCTTCGTGACTTCTGCGGCCGAGAGCTGCGTGATCCGGCGGTGAGACCACGCGTGGTCGTTCTCGATTTCTGGGCCACCTGGTGCGCACCATGCCAGAAGTCCCTGCCCGCCATTCGCGAGACAGTCGCGCGGTTCGACTCAACAAGAGTCGTCCTGCTCATCGTGAGCGAGGATGATGCGAAGACGCAGTCACGTGTGGCGAGTATGCTTCTGCCGCTGGCAGGCAACGAGTACTGTGCGCTGGACACCTACCGCTGGGTCATGCGGGATCGTTACGGACTCCCGGCGATTCCAAGGACGTTCGTGATCTCGCCGCGTGGCAACATCGTCGCTCTCTTGGGTTCCCATGACAATACGGCCGCGCTGTCCGGCGAGCTGACCGGGGCCATTGGCCGTGCTTTCTCTGAGTGAGCTCGAATGCAGCGCTTTGCGCTCCCTCGTCGCGCACAGGAGCGCCGTTGGGCGCGAGGCCGACAAGGTGCTCAATCCATCGTGAGTCCTTCGCGAAGCTTTGACCGGCTGGGAACCGACCCTGAGGTGAGGAGGATGGGATGAGAATATCGCAAGAGGACAAAGGCGCTCTGAAACGGACGTTGGTCCGCTGTCTGAGCGGTGAGAATGAGATCACCAAGATCATTGTGCTCGGGTCGTTCCTGACCAGTGAAACCCCCCATGACATCGACGTGGCAGTCTTCCAGGACAGCGCGGAGGGCTACCTCCCTCTCGCCCTGAGGTATCGCAAGAGGACGCGCGACGTCTCTCGGATCATTCCTCTCGACCTCATCCCCGTGAACTCACGGGCCTGGAGCGGCCCATTCCTTGACGAAATCACCAAGGGAGAGGTGATCTATGAGCGATGAGTTTCTTCGCTGGCTGAGCTACGCCACGGAGAACCTGCGATCGGCCGAGGTCTTGCTGGAGAGTGGGTTGTACAACCCGAGTCTGCGGAATGCGTAACAGGCCGTCGAGAAATGCCCCAAGGCCCTCCTCATCAGGCACTCGCTGGAGTTCACACGGACGCATCGCATTGCGGGTCTCAGAGCGCTCCTTGCCGCAGCCGGCGTGGGGGTTGACCTGAACGACGACCAATGTGATCTGTTCGATTCCATCTACCTTCCGTCGAAACACCCTCTCGCAGTGCTCTGCCGGACTTCGAGCCAGACGAAGAGCTGTGTCGCCGCTGCATCGAGATCGCCGTGGGAGTGCTGAATGCCGCTGGGTCACGAGGAGATGCCGTGTAAGGGGTGACGAGGAGGGGGTGGGCCGCGGCGGGTTCGAAATCCCACCCGACCTCCCTTTGCGACAGGGAGGGGCACAGGGCTTCTGCACGCCGAAGCGGCCTTGGTCGGGCCTGAAGGCCCTCTTACAAGGGCCGCAGCACCGTGCGTGGCCGGCGAGGGAGGCGGAGTGTAGAAGGAACTGGAGCGACTCCCCTCGGTCAAGCGGGGCATCTACTATTCCGCGGACGCGTCCGGGTATCCGCCTCCGTGTCGCGCGGGCGCACGTCCGCATCTCCACCTGGCCTATCCGGGGCTCGTTGGCCTCGGGAGGACAAGCAAACAGGCCATTCCCCCGCCGCTTGTTCCCTTGCGAGCAGCCAAAGGACGGGGACCGGGGGCAGCTGAGCATCGCAGTTCCTGGTCGCTGTCACCGTCACCGTCGGTGACTGGGCCGGACCGCTACTCCCTGCCCGTCGCACGACCCAGGATCCGATATACCCGCACCTCCCCGACGTCCCGCACTACTTCATGGCAGTACAGACTCTCGATCTGTGCCTTGACTGGGGGCTGTGAGGCCACGGCGAGAACGGAATCGGAGAGACGATCCGGTGGGGCGAAGCTCACGGCGCAGCCTTTTGCCTTCAGTACGCCGGCGTAG
>JALOPK010000163.1 GCA_025453925.1 Candidatus Eiseniibacteriota bacterium
AATAGATGTAAGCCAATCTCTGAAGTGTCCCTGTTCCCCAATACTCGAGTCGGATTCACCTTGGTTCGGTTGATTTCCTTCTTTTTCCTCTTGGACGTTGATCAGTGCAGCGAATGCTGGATCTTCCTTCACATTCAATTCAACACCGTCAATTGTCGGTAACGGGAGATCCCGACTCGCTCTCAACAGAATCCACTCCTCGAGCACCTCCTCGAGTGTTTCCCGGCACTCCTCGAGAGTGCAGGCATTCGCATGGACTCCACGACACTCGGGGATCTCTCCGAAGAATGACCCATCGTCCTCGAGGATCTCGTATCGAGCGGGGTGCATTGCTGCACGAAGATACTGAACGAGCATAGACGCGGACCTCCTGCACGGCCCATGACTGGCATCGGATGCCCCGTTTGATGTTCGGGGAGGCTCTCTGGCTTTCCCGTGCGGCGGAAGGCATGCAACACTCTCACAGGCAATGTACGCCACGTCGTTGGCACGAAGCAAGGCGAACCACTTATCCCGTCACGTCAGCCGCGACAGGATGGACACCGTTCCCGTATGATCTGCGGGCCGCCGGAGCAGGGTGAGGATGTGCGGCCGGCACACGGGAGTTGGCAGAATGGCAGGTAGCCGGGCCGAAAGCAGGGGGTAGGGACTATTCTAATGTTAGAATAGTCGGTGCTGTCGCCCCGGCTTGGCCGGAATCGCGGCACCCGTGGCCGCATCCCTCGGCGGGTGCCGTGGACTGCTGCGGTGAGCGGGAGTGGAGGATGTATGATCCGATCGTGTCCATCACAGCCCCATGGTGAAGGCGTCTCTCGAGTAGGGAGTGAGGAGGGGCAGGAGTCGGCAGTAGGCAATCGCCGGTCGGCAGTCCGGACTCACCTGTAACTACATGTCGAAGAGGCTCGTGCGAAGCCCGGTCCATCAGCGGTCGTGACGGAGCCCGACCCTCCAGAGTACAGACGGAACAGCCCGCACGGCAGAGAGGGAGGGACGACCTCCGGGTCGTCCGCAGGAGTTCTGCACGAGGCTCAGAAGTTACCGTAGGTATGGGCAGGGCCACGCCCGGGGCCGGAACTTGTCTGAGCGTACATATGTCATCGGGAGGTGGGAATCCACGGGGCGGTAGTCCCGGCGCTCTGCGCCATGCTGCCCGCCGCAGAGCGGCGTGGCTACAGCGGGCCGTACTCTCAACCCTGAGAATTCTGAGGGAGCCACCCGACTTCAGAGGCCGCACTGAACCCCGAACCCTGAACCCTAGAACCTGCGAGCGGAGCGAAGCGGCGGTCGGCTGGCAAAGAGCTGATAGCAGAGAGCTGAGAGCTGCCTCGCATCGGCTACGTCCCCGCTCTGCGACTTCGCCAACATTCGGCTCTCCCGACGGCCACATCGCCGCCACCTGCCGGTTCTGTCACAAGTCAAGACCTGACCCAAGGCAGCCCTCGAAGACCAGGCCCCGGGTTGGTCACGCCACTGGCCATCATCACCGGCGGGAGCGCATCGTCCGGCGCGCAAACACCGCGACCATCGTGGCCAGCGGAATCACCAGCACCGACATGGCGCCGAACCACACACCGGTCAGCAGTACGCACATCGCGAGATTGTTCCTCCCGTCGCCGTTGTCCTGACCCAGACACAGCGGCGTGAGGTTGATCACCGCCAGGACCAGGGCTGAGAGGCACCACGAGATGCCTTCACGCGACAGGATCCGAAACGTCGTAGGGCCTCCGCCGCTCTCTCCCCCCGCACCTCGGAACAGGGCTACCAGGGACCTGCTGTTCAGAATGGCATAGGCGGCGCCCCACAGCAGGTAGATCCGGCCCCAGTATTCCTGAGACATTCCCAGCGCCAGAAGTGGCAGCGCGGGTACCGCGCCGATCAGAATCGCGAGACGCAAGTGAGTCTGGCGACCTTGGTCGTTCGTCATTTTGTTCACCTCACCCAGGACGGGTCTTCTCCCCGCCACGTTATGCTTCCTCGCCCAAGGGCTCGACATATGACAGCCGTCTCTCTATGGATCCGATCCGCCTGGGAACGGTCCGTCCGCGACGTCCAATTCCCCCTACGTCGGCAAACCGACCGAACGGAGATCGGGTGCTACCAGGCTGCCAAGGTCCTGCACTCGGAAAGGGTCGGCCACCGGCGACGTCAGACCTCGAGGACGTCTCGCGTCGAACCCGGAAGTCCCGATCGTGAGGTTGTTCGAAAACCGGCAGAAGCCGGAACGGGAGGATGCCGTCTGTAGTGATGAGTAATCGGTTGCCCGTCGTCGATCCTGCCTTCCACCTACCGCACTCCCCGTCTCGGATCTCGAGATTCGTGCTTCGAGTTTCCCGCGTAGCGGCCGCTTCCTCAGCGGCTCCGCGTCTCTGCGGGCTCCCTCGCTCCGCACTCCGCAATCGAGAGGGTGCTCACCAAGCGGGGCCGCGAGCAGCTCCGGAAAAGAGATCCAGGTCGAGCCTATTTGAATATGCCAAAATGCCCCAGGAGCCACCATAGAAGCAGGAAGACCACAATCGTGGAAAGGCACCCACCGCCCAACCTCCTTGCGCCATAGCCGGCCGTGATCCCTCGTAAGAGCTTGCTCATCTTCCCTCCGCTCTGGATGAAACACCTCCACCAATGGGAGGTGTCCGCCTAATGAATGGCGTGTGAGCTACCGGGGAAAGAACGGGCTCCCGCCCGCTCGTGGGCCATCGTGCAAGGTCAGGAAGTCGAGATCATCAACATCCCTAGTGGCCCTCAGGATTCACCGGACGAATTCATGCTTCCACTCGTCAGGGCAATGATTCCACCTGCCGAGCTGCTGACTTCGCCGACGACTCCCTCCTTCGTTCCCCACTGTCAACAGCTCGACCGCTCCCCAGAGCTCCCAAGTCGCCCACCCCAAGCCTTTCGAATCACACAATCCGATTCTGCCGAAGAACCCCCGTACGCGCTGAGTAGGGTCCCCCGCGCGGGGGTCTTTTGGGTCTCCTCGACGCGAGATCGTCGAGATCCTGTCGACGCAGGCGTGAAGAGTCCCGGATTCGCCGGTGAGGGCGTTCTATCGGAATCCCCGCGATCTCCTCCGACAAATGGAACCCGGCACGCTGTGGCGTGCGCAGGCGTGCCTGCGCCTTGGATGGCGGGAGCTCAGCTCCCACAGGTGGAAGCGGCGGCACGCCGCCGCACTCCATGGAGGGGCGGAGCTCCGACTCCGCCCGTGGGCAAGGTCAGAGCCTTGCCCCTACAGGCCCGTATGCAGCGGGAGAGAGGGAGAGAACGGAGGCCTCGACACGCAAGAAGAGGTCCCTTTAAGATTGGCCGAAGAAGAGCCATTCCAAAACGGCACTGACAGAATCCGGCCCCTCCTTAGTCGCGTCTTTGGGCCAGTTTCCAGTTCTTCTCACTATGTGGGGGTTGTCAGCGGATTCATATTCCACGCCTTGACCCCAAAGCGTTCCCGCGGGATGAGACTGTCTGAGAACGCTACCCATGACGGCTGGGACCCGCTACGCCGGGGTGGTCAATTCGCCTGACCCCGATGTGCCCTAACCTGGTCAATTCCCGTGGCCCAGGGGTCACCTGACCTGGCCAACTACCATGACCCTCGACACGCACGCGGAGAATCCGAAGCACGAAGCTCGAAATGGGAAGAGGGGAAGGATGGAAGACTGGAAGACTGGGGGGGGGCGAGGAGGATCGCGGCTGAAGCCGCTCCCACAGCCCGCGCCTGCTGGCGCGGGAAATCCGAAGCTCGAAATGGGAAGAGGGGAAGAGGGGAAGGATGGAAGACTGGAAGACTGGGCGGGAGAGGGCGGAGCGCAGAGTGGGGAGGCGCGGAGACGCAGGGAGACGAATCGATCCGGTGGCCGGTGAGTCTCCGCAGATGGCGTACGGCGGGATGCCCTCGCGGTGAGACAGGCGAATGCCCTCAGGCGGCATTCCCGGACCCAGCCCTCGAGGCCGATATCAAGGCCGGATCCTGACGCCAGTCGGCGCCGCGCCCGGGCGTGACCGTCGTCGGACGAGACTGTCCGCCAGTGGACATGCCGTACACGCGGACGCCTGCATTCGGATGGATCGCATGCGGCCGCACTCCTCGCCACCCCACGGCGGAGGAGGAGCATGCGGCGAGCGCCGACGGTCCTTGACCATCCGGCACGACCGTTGCATGATCGGAGAAATGCTTCGCCTCTCGAGCGGCCCGGGATGAGCCGAGTCGTGTCGGATAGGCATGCTGAGTCCGGAGTCACGGCCACCCCATTCGATTCACCTGCGCCTGTCCGGCGCACCTCCGAGGGAGACATTCATGAAGCGCGCTTTGCCCCTGTTCGTAGCCGTCCTCGTGTCCACCGCGGCGTTTGCGGCGGAGGGGCCCCACGACAGGGGCATCAGCGTGTCGACCCTTGCCAACGGACTCACCGTGGCGGTGAAGGAGTACCACGCGGTGCCCGGCGTAAGCGTGCGCGTCTACCTCAAGGTAGGAAGCGCCCTGGAGGAGGAGTTCTTAGGGTATGGCGTCAGCCACTACTGCGAGCACCTCGTCGCGGGCTGCAGCACGACCAAACGGACTGAAGACGAACTGGATCGCACCATCCAGCTCATCGGCGCGCAGGAGAACGCCTACACAACCGCCGATCACACCTGCTATCATTCCTACTGCGCCGCCGAGCACTGGAAGACCGCGCTCGAGATCCTCGCGGAACATGTCATGCATTGCGCCATGTCCCCCGCTGAGCTGGAGCGGGAGAAGGGAGTCATCACCCGGGAGATCAACATGGGTGACGACGAGCCCTTCCGTGTCATATACAAACTCCTGATGAGCACGGTGTTCCCCAACTCGCCCCTCGGGGTACCCACCATCGGGTTCCGCGACAATTTCGTGAGCCTGACGCCCGATCAGGTCGTGGGGTTCTACCGCAGACACTACGTGCCCAACAATACGATCGTCGTGATCGTGGGCGACATCAAGACGGACGATGTCCTCGCCACGGTGGAAGACATGATGGGTGGGTGGCCCCGCGGGTCACTCTACAAGGCGGTGCTCCCCGAGGAGCCCCCGCAGATCTCGATGCGCAAGCGGAGCGAGGAGCTCCCCGGCGACGTCGGCTATCTGCGGGTCGCGTGGCCGGGCGCCCGGCTCACCGACCCCGACCTCTATGCGCTGGACATGCTGGCCGCAGTCCTCGGACACGGCGCCAGCTCGAGGCTCGGCAAGGCGCTCAAGGAAGACCGGCAACTGGTCTACGATATCAGCGCTTACTCCCACACGCCCGCCATCGCGCCAGGCCCCTTTGCCGTCACCGCCATGGTTCCCGCGGACAAGGTGAATGAGGCGGCCGCGGGCATTCTCGAACAGATCGAACTGATCAAGGAGCGCCTCGCATCCCCCGAGGAGCTGGCACGCGCGAAGAACCAGGTGATCGCCGACTACAGCTTCAGCCAGCAGTCCTGCGAGGACATGGCCGCCACCATCGGGGGCGATCTCCTCCGAACCGGCGACCCGACCTTCTCTGCGCAGTACACCGAACGCATGGCCTCGGTCACCGCGGAAGAAATCCGCGACATGGCGCGGCGGTATCTTCCACCCCATCGCGCGAGCATCGTGTGCCTCGGGGGAGAACCCCTGGAATCTCCCGCGTCAGAGAAGGCCTCCGCCGCCGGCGGACTTCCGGTGACGGGCTTCACCCTGGCGAACGGACTGACGGTAGTCACCCGCGCGAATCCCGGCGTGGACGTCGTCTCGATCCAGGCGCTGTTCAAGGGGGGAAATCGCCACGAGACTGAGGAGACCAACGGCCTCTTCACCATTCTCTCCCAGCTCTTGACCAAAGGGACGAAGCGCCATACCGCCGCCCAGATCGTCGAACTGGTAGAGGCGAGGGGCGGAAGCATCGAGAGCGGCAGTGGCAAAGAGACCTTCTGGGTTCGCCTCAACGTGCTGGCCAAGGATCTCGACTTCGGGATGGAGCTTCTCGGCGAGCTCCTCACGCAGTCCACCTTCCCGGAGGACGAGCTGGAGAAGCAGAAGAAGGACGCGCTCGCCCGCCTTCAGAATCAGGAGAATGACTGGCAGTCCGAGGCTATCACCTTCTTCCTGGCGACCTGCTTCGCTGATCATCCCTACCATCTCAACGGGATCGGGAGCACGGAGGCCATCTCCGCCACGACCCGGGACGCGGTGGTGGCCGCTCATCGCGCGTACACACGCGCCGGTTCCGCGGTGGTAGCCGTGTGTGGCGGTGTCGCCGCGGCCGACGTCGAGAGAGCCGCCGGCCGTTTCCTCCGCGACCTGCCGGCGGGCTCGTGTCCGGACCCCGTTTCGGTCTCTCTGCCCCGGCGTACCGGCGTGGAGCGCGCGACCAAGGTCAACGACAAGGGCCAAGTCACGATCTGTATGGGCTACCCCGGCCCGAGCTTCGGTCACGGGGATGAGTACCCGATCCGGCTCATGGACGCGATCACTTCCGGCATCAACCTGCCCCAGGGTTGGTTGCAGGATGCCCTGCGCGGCCGCAACGATCTCGTGTACTTCGTCCACCTCATGCCGATCCTCTACCAGGAGGCCGGTGTGGTGGTCATTCTGACACAGTGTCAGCCAGACCTGGTGGATACGGTGATGACCCTACTGGCGGGTGAGATGCAACGGGCCCGGGCGGGCGAGTTCACCGAGGAGGACATCGAGGCCGCCAAAGGCGAGTACATTACCGCGGTGGACAACGACACCCAGACCTCCGCGGTTCAGGCCCACCGCCTGGCGAGCTACGAATTGCTGGGTGTGGGGCGGGATGCCGCCTTCTCGTTCGCGGACAGGGTGAGAAGCGTGAAGGTGTCGGACGTCCAGCGCGTGTCGGCGGAGTACCTCACCGGGAGCGTGGTGACTCTGGCCGGGCCCCTGGCGGAGGAGAGCTCTCCGGCGGTGGGCGATCAGCCCTGAAGTGTGACGGCCGCGGCGCCGAGATGATGGTGGAGCGTTTTCCCCCGCGGCCTCGTGCAGCTGAGGAGCCCCTTCCGCGCAGCGGGTTCGGCTCCGGGCAATCCACCAGCAGCCGGGAAGGAGGCCCCTCGCCGACGACTCCGGGGCGACGTCCGGCGGCCGGGAACAGTGTGGGCCGACTGTACGCGATGCGTCAGGAGTGCCGCTGCTTCGGGAAACCCTGAGCCGCTCCGGCGCCCCCGCCGCGACCTATGCCCGCGGCGGCCGGCCCACCAGCGGGTAGACTGCTTCCTTGAATCGTTCGAGGACGCGGTCCCATGTGTACCGTGCCCATACCTTCGCCCTCCCGGCCTCTCCCATGGCCCGGGCA
>JALOPK010000164.1 GCA_025453925.1 Candidatus Eiseniibacteriota bacterium
GAGCGGTTCCTGGTGAGAAACCCCGTTCCGGGCGTGCGGCATGGGTTTGTTCGTCAAGGGCGCTGGAAGTTCTGCTATCCCGCCGGGACCCGGGACTACTTCGAGCCTGGCGGCTGCGTGCTCTACGGTTCAGGGCCGCACGGCTATCGGTTTCCCGAAGGCCTCTGGCAGAAGCCTCAGGGCAGGCGCCGCGTGCTCATCATCGGAGACTCCGTGTCCTTCGGGATCGGCGTACCCTCCGACAGCATGTACTCCCGCCATCTTGAGCGCCGCCTTCGGCGGCATCGGCCGAATCTCGACGTCGTGAACATGGGCGTCATCGGCTACATGGCGTCCGAGGGGATCTCGATCTTGGTCCATGAGACGCCCAAGCGGTCACCGGATCTCGTGGTGTGGCAACTCCACATCAATGATCTGATCGCCATGGAGGGGTGGGCCCCCACGCCCGTGGCGCTGAGCCTTCCGGATTCATGGCGGAAGGGCTTGAAGCTCGTATCACTCATCGAGCGCCGCCTGACCCTCACCCGCCACGTCCGGGAGATGGAGGAGCAGTATGGTGAGAAGGTCGATCCGGTGACGATGGACTCTCGCACCGAAGACTTCATCCGGGCCGCGGAGTGGGCGGGGAATGTGCTCGCGGCAAGGGGTCTCCCCTGCGTCGCGATGCTGTATCCGTACCCGGATTTCCTCGGCGGCAAGTATCCCTTCATGGGGCTTCACCGCCTCTTCGAGCGAGAGTGCCGCAGAGCGGGCATCGTGCCCCTTGATCTGCTTCCGACCCTGCGGCGCATTCGGCAGGACCAGCTCTGGGTGGACCAGAGCGACAACCACCCCAGCGCGCGGGGGCACCGGGCCATGGCCGACGCCCTCGAGCGAGTGCTGACGGAACGGTTCGGCCCTGGGCTGGAGTCAATCCAGCCCAGGTGATGCGACAGGAAAGCGCGGTCAGAAGCTCCCGAACTTGAGGGTGATGGTGGCGCCCAGGCCCGAGAGGTCCTCATTGGCCAGGCCCTGAAGATCGACGTCGGTCACGAACCGGTAGCTGGCGCCCAAGGCTACGCGAAACGGTTTGGCGACATTGAGTTCGAGGTTGATGCCGGGTTCGGCGATGAAGAACCCGTCGCTGGACAGAGTCTGGGCATCCTCATCGTCCCAGTGGCCGGCCCGCTCTCCCTCCAGGTAGGCGACCCCCCCGCCGCCGACCAAGGTCTGCAGCGTGACGTGCATGAGACGGTGCGGCTGGGCCGCGAACTCCAGTTCCAGCCCGGCATAGCCCACCTCCAGACGGTACTCCTGGCCCGGCACGCCACCGATTTCCATGGGATCGAGTTCCATGTTCTGGCTCGCCATGCCGTACACGCCAGCGCCGAGCGTGAGGCGGTGATCTATGATCCAGCCCCCTCGGACCCCGGCGATGACGCCGAATTCGTCGGCGATTTCCGTCAGCTTGACCACGGGCCCGCCGAATCCGCCGTGATCGATGTCACCCCTGTACAGGGTCTCCGGCTCGAATCCTGGTGTCTGGCTCGCAACAACGATGCACAGCGGGATCGCACACCACCACATACATCCTCCTCGGGAGAAGTTCGGTCCTGGGGTTCGGCCCGGAGCGGCTGCGCTGATCTCACGGGGCCTACCACCGGCAGACTTCGCTGGCCGCCATATCCTATCGGACGGCTCTCTCCATATCAACACCGCAACGGTGATGATCCGTCACCCGAGGGAGCAGTACCGGGGAGTCCGGCCGGTGCGTCGGTCTGACGTGGACGCGCGTGGAGCGGATAGGCCACCTCGTCCGCCGGGTTGACTGGACGGGGGGAGATGAACGGACGCCCGGGGGATGCGGGACCAACTGCACGTCTGGGGCGGCGAGGCATGCCCCGACGACCCCGGCACGCAGCGGGCAGACGGACATCGAGAGGCCAGCGGGGAGGGCTCGCGATTCATATGGGACATGTCCTATATAGGACAGATCATATATGGTCCGGGAGTTTCCTATGATCCGGAACGACCGCCCCGCGACATTGGCCCAGGCCAGGAACGGTCTCTTACGTCGAGGCGTTCGGCATGGCTGCCTCCCTGTCGCCGACATACGGTGCCTACCCGACCGCGGCGATCGAAAGGATCGCTGTTCCGCGTCAAGCCCCGTAGCTGCGCCCGTTCCCGAAACCACCTGCGGAGTCCTCCCCGCATTCAGGACACCGTGTCGCGCGCCCCATCCCTTCACCACCCGTCTCCCGGACCAGGTCGAACGCGGGAAGACACTCCAGTGGGGACAGGGGCTCTCACACCTCCGCGAGGAGAGCGGCGACTCGGTCAACGTCCGCCAATCGGTGCGGGAGCCCGATGTCCTGGAGGATCTGCCGGACCTCGGACAATGCGCCGCGGGCTTCGACGATCTCGCCCTGCCGTGCGCAGACCTCGGCGAAAATGAGGAGTGGCTCTATCAAGGCGGGACGCGTCGTCAGCGTGCGCGCGATCTCCATGGCCATTTCGGCCTCGGCGGCGGCTTCACCGGTCCTCCCCATGGCCAGAAGCACCGACGCTTGCATCGAGTGTGAGAAGGCGAGGCGGTCTCGCGCACCCATGGCCTGCGCGAGGTCCAGGCACTCCCGGTTGCACGCCAGCGCTTGCTGGTACTCGCCGCGCCGGTGGTACGCCTTGGTCATGCCGGTGAGCGCGTATACCATGTTCTTCCTGTCGCCCGATCCCTCCAACTGGACGAGCGCATCCCGAAAGCACTCCAGAGCCGTGTCGCTGTTCCCGAGGAGGAGGCGGGCGTACCCTTGCTGCGTGCGACCATGCGCCGCCCCACAGGTGTCACCCACCGCCCTCGCGCGGTCGATGAACTCCTGACTGAGTTGCAGCGTCTGGTCATACCTTCCCAGGTGCAGACAGATGTTCGCCTGATTGCCGATTGCGTTGCTCGCCCCTAAGTGGTCTCCAAGCAACTCCGCCCGGCGTTGCCACTCCCGGAAGGACTCCAGCGCTTTGGCATACTCCCCCCTCTCGCAATGGACATTGCCGCTGTTGCCAATGGCGAGGACCATGCTTTCCCTGTCGCCCACCTCGCCTCCCTGCCGGATCTGCTCCTGATAGCAGGCCAGGGCTCGTTCGTAGTCGCCGAGATCGAAGTACACCAACCCCTGGTTGCCGATGGCCCTGCCGATGCCGCGCCGGTCACCCAACGCCTCAGCCCGCTGCTGCCAATCCTTGTGGCACTCCAATGCCCGGGGGAGATCGCCTTGGCTCCAGAACACGATGCCCATGGTCCCGGTGGCGATGGCTACCTCTGCTTCGTTACCGACCTCCCGGCTGAGGCGAAGCTGTTCGCGAAGTGCCTCAAGAGCCCGCGAGTAGTCACCCTGGCCCCAGGCGAGCCTGCCCAAATGTCCCATTGCCCGCGCCACGCCCAAGGCGTAGCCGCACCGGACTGCGAGATCGCGCGCCGATTGCGCCATCTCGGTCGCCTGACTGGGGTTGCCAAGGTTCCTGAGGCGCTCCGCAGCGGCGACCCGCCCATCCACGGTCAGGCGGTCATCGCCGAGCCGATCGGCAAGCGCCAATGCCTCCTCGGTCACCCTCAGGGCCTGTGCCCACTCGCCCACGAGCCATTCCACCGATGCCAGCGCGTAGAGGGCCAGCACCATCCGCCTCGACTCGCCCAGGCCCCGGCGCGTCAACCGCTCCCGAAGCCGCTCATACAGCCCCAGCGCCTCCGCGTTCCGGTAGCCCCGTTTCGCCACTGCGGCAGCCTGCTCCAGCACCTCCACCTCCCGCTCGAGCCTCCCCGCCTTGCCCAGGTGCTCCGCCAGGACGACAAGCATATCCTCCCGGTCCGGAAACAGCTCCTCGACCACGTCGGCAGCCAAACCGTGCAAGTACTCTCGCATCCCCGGCGGTTGGAGGTGATACGCCGCCCTCTGCATCAACGCATGTCGAAAAAGGTAAGCCTGCTCGCCGCCGAGCGAGGATACCCCTTCGCGCAGGATCATCGCGTGCTCTTCCGCGTGCGGGATCACCCTTGCGGGCTCCGCCGCAAACTCGCGACTCCGCCCCAACAGCTCCTCCAGCACCCGATGCAGAAACCGCACACCCAAGGTCGCTGCATGCTTCAATCCGTCCCGGAGCGAGGCCTCAAGCCGATCAAAGCGCGCAAGCAGCACCGTCTCCAGGGTCTCGGGCAGGCGGCGGGGTTCATCCGCCTCGGTTGTGGTCAA
This sequence comes from Candidatus Eiseniibacteriota bacterium, assembly GCA_025453925.1. Classification (GTDB taxonomy): domain Bacteria; phylum JAFGKV01; class JAFGKV01; order JAFGKV01; family JAFGKV01; genus JAFGKV01. Next base: position 4,221 of record JALOPK010000164.1, read on the forward strand.
GAGCCCCCAGCGGCCGTCTGTCGCGGCACGCGTCAGATGCCCGCTCTCGCGCATGTGCAGCGCCAGTTGCTCGACGAAGAACGGATTCCCGCCCGTGCGTTCGTTCAGCAGGGCCACCAGCCCTTCGTCCGGGGCACCGCCCAGCACCGTCCGGACCATGTCACCCGTCAGGCCCTCGTCCAGTCGATCCAACTCCAGCTCTTCCACCGGCGCCTCCGGCTCCATCGGGATTCGTGGTTTCGTCCCGTTCTCGGCGTAGCGCGAAGTCAGGAGGATCATGAGCGGTACGTTTCGGGCCGCGCGGGTCATGAGGCGCAGCCACTCCGCGGTGGACGGCTCGATCCAGTGCGCGTCCTCCACATGCAGCACCACGGGACCGGCAACCGCCAGTGCGAGGATCAGCTCACGGAGCCCCCACAACTGGTTCTGGTACCGGAGCTTGGGATCCTCCACCCGCTCGTACAGGGAGCCGTCCCAGCGGCATTCAACCAGCGCCGCCAAGAACGACTCCACGCGCGCCAGCTCCCGCCCGTTCTCCTCGGATACTCCTTGCCTCCCCCGCAGTGCAGCAAGACAGGCGATAACTCGCTCTCGCTTCTGTTCGCTCGATGTGAGCGGGGTCACGCCGAAGAACGCGTGAAGCCATGAGCGAACCGGCTGCAAACCCGAATCACCCTCTCCGCACGGTAACTCAATCCACGCGCACGCACGCGACGACTCCTCCACCTGTTGCCGGAACTCTGCCGCCAGCCGTGTCTTCCCCATCCCCGCTTCGCCGTACACGTACGCTATCCCCGCGGACTGCCCCGCCAGTGCCGGAGCAAGCAACAGGTGGAGGTGAGCAAGCTCATCCCCCCGACCGATCATGGGCAGTCGGTAGGCGTGGAATCCTACCCGTTCCCTCATTCCCTGCAATCGAAACACCGGTTCCGGAACGCTCTTGCCCTTGAAGGTCACCGCAGGCAGCTCGGTGAAGGCCCATGCGTCCTCCATCGCCCCTGCCACCCGCGTCGAGACGTGAATCCCATCCCACGGTGCGCCGCTCATGAGTCGTGCCGCGACGTTCACGCAATCTCCCAAGAAGGCCCGTTCATGGCGAAGAGCTCCACCGGTGAGCCCCGCATACACCAACCCGCGGTCCACGCCTGCCCGCAGCCGGACCTGAGGCCTCTCCTCCCGCAGCCGCGCCCGCAGGTCGAAGACGAAGCGCAGGGCCGATTGCTCGGCGTGCTCCAGAGCCCTCGGCGCGCCGAAGTATGCCAGCACATTGAGGCCCTTGTCGTCGATCAGCAGCCGGCCGAACGCTCTGCCACCCGGGGGAAGATGCGCATCCACCGCCCTGAACAACGCCGCGATGGTGCCGTGATCCTCGATGGGCATACTTGCTCCATCATCATCCGCCCGTGCGAACGAGAGGAATGCCACCACGACTGTTCGGATTTCGTGAAGCGTCCCTCGCTCAAGGATCTCGCCGTCGAAGAATGCCGAGAGCGTCTCGGAATCGTTGGGTGGTTCTGGCGGGTGAACCCCTTCCGCGAGCGCTTCCCCCTGCCGCGCCACCTCGGAGCTGGCCATCTCCCCCCGACCCGCACGTCTCTCCAAAGCGGTAGCCCCCGCAACCGGTTCGCCGCGGAAGTACCATGTCGCATGGCGCGCACTCCGTACGATGCCCCACTCCGCAGTTCCCACGTCCACCCCGCACTTCACCGCGAACTCGAACACTCCGTGCGGGGTTTCACTCCGGCCGTGCGCGTCAAAGTGGGCGATGATCGCCTGACCGACGCGACGCGCGATCCCTCCGTCATCGCCCGGGAACAGCGCGAGGAACGCATCCCCCGCGAAGTGCGTGATGATGCCGCCGTTCTCGATCGCGAGACGCACCGGTGCGTCGAACAGCCGGGGGATCTGACGGCCGATTAGCTCGGCTCCGACTTCCCCCAATGTGAACGCAACATCGGTGAGCCGCGAGAACCCCGCGATATCGACGAACAGCCCGGAGCCCTCGAAAGCCCCCTGCTCGTCACCGCGCTTGAAACACGCCTCGATGAACGCGGGAATGAGACGATCCATCGCTGCCCCTCCGGACGGGAAGCTGGAGGAACGGGATTCTTCCGCTCTTGCTCTTCGCGCGACGCTGCCGGGCCCGGTGTGAAAGCGTTCGCGCCATCGCCCCGGCGCACTCAACGCGCCGCACCTCATGTACTGTGTCCCCTCACACCCGTCAACGGTAAGTTCGAACGGCGGTGCCGTCGTCGGTGCGGCCGGTGGCTGCTCCGTCTGTAGCGGCAGCTACAGGATCGTCCCTCGGTTCAAGGCCCGGGCAGTGTGCTGGCCGCTCCCGGATCTCAGGAGCGTCCTGGGCAACCGCGTGTGCGTGTCGCGAGGGGCGCGGAGCCGGCTTCTCTGCATGCGGCGCAGAGAACCCTTGACGCCCGGCCGAACCCATCCGATCTCCGGGCAGTCCGGCCTTCGCAAAAGAGCGTGCGGGGGGAGTGCGTCGACATGGAGAGGAGGTGCCGAGTGGCGCGGTACTCGTTGCTGGCATATTGCGGTCTCTATTGCGGTGGGTGCAGATCATATGAGGAGAACTCGGATGTTGGTTGCAGGGGCTGCAGAAACGAGCCTGCCTTAGTCGATGATTGCCCCACCAGGGCGTGCGCCATCCGCAAGGGGATACTGCACTGCGGGGAATGTGACGCGTTCCCGTGCGCGATCCTCAACGGCTTCTACACGGATGGAATCGCTCATCACGCATTGGCCCACGATAACATCGAGCGCATCCGGCATGTCGGAGCGGAGGAATGGGTGGTCCGGCAGGAAGGCGAACACGCGTGCCGGTGCGGGAAGAGACGGCTGTGGTTCGCCACGGAGTGTACGCACCAGGGTAGCAAGCAGGGCGAAGCAGATTGCGCCGTCCCTTCCTCCGAAACCTCGTCTTGAATCTGGTGGAGCGACTCCACCGCGTGTGACACGTCGCAGGCTGACGTCACCGTCACCGAGCGGGTGACGGTGAACTCGAAGCCGGATTGCATTCCTCATCGCAGCC
>JALOPK010000165.1 GCA_025453925.1 Candidatus Eiseniibacteriota bacterium
TCCAGATCGTCACCCTCGGAGGCCTCGATCTCGGGGCAGATCACCGTGCGGAGCCCCAGGTTGATGGAGTTCTGCAGGAAGATTCGGGCGAAGGCTTTGGCGACCACCACCAGTCCGGGGCCGTTCAGACAGGAGGCGGCCTGTTCGCGGGAAGATCCGCAGCCGAAGTTCCACCCGGCCACGATCACGCTGCCGGGGGCCAGCTCCTTGTTCTTGATCTTCTTGTTGAACTCGGCATAGTCCGCGAAGGCGAACTGCGGAGTTTCCGTGGGGAGCACCGTGGCCATGAACCGCCCCGGGTAGATGGTGTCGGTGCTGACGTCGTCGTCGAGTGTGAGGACTACCTTGGCCATGGTCTAGCCCTCCTTCCTTGGATCCGTGATGACGCCCGTGATGGCAGAAGCGGCAGCCACCGCAGGCGAACACAGGTAGACTTCCGCATTGGGATTTCCCATGCGGCCTTTGAAGTTCCGGTTGGTGGTCGCAAGAGCGACCTCACCGTCTCCCAGCGCCCCCTGATGCACGCCCAGGCAGCAGCCGCAGCCCGGGTTCACGATCACGGCGCCTGCATCCATCAAATGCTCCAGATAGCCCCTCTTCAGCGCCTGCCTGTAGATCCGCCAGGTTGCCGGGAAGATCAGCATGCGCACACCGGAGGCGACCTTCCTGCCTCTCAGGATGTGGACGGCGTCTTCCAGATCATCCAGCCTGCCATTGGTGCAGGAGCCGATGACGATCTGGTTGAGTTTGGTGCCCGCGACATCCGTGACGGGCTTCACATTGTCCACCGTGTGGGGGCAGGCGATCTGAGGCGCCAGCTCCGAGGCGTTGATCTCGATGACGCTGTCGTACTCCGCGTCGGGATCCGGCGTGACCATGTCCAGCTCATCGGTCACCCGGGCCTCCTCCCGCAGGTAGTGACGTGTCTCGCCGTCCGCAGGCACGATGCCCGAGGTGGCCCCGGCCTCCACAGACATGTTGCAGAGCACCAGCCGGCCCGAGGTCGACATCCTCCGGATGGTCTCCCCGTGGAATTCGATCACGCGGTAGTTCGCGCCTTCGGCGGTAAGCTTGCCGATGAGGTGGAGAATCAGGTCCTTCGGCGCGACGTACTTGGGAAATCTCCCGTCCACGTCAACCTTGATGGTCGCCGGCACCTCGACATTCAGCACCGATCCCAGCGTCCACACGCTGGCCATCTCCGTGGCGCCGATGCCGAAGGAAAAGGCGCCCAACGCGCCGTGGCTGGTAGTATGGCTGTCGGTTCCCACCACGACGTAGCCGGGCCGGATGTAGCCATTCTCGGGCAGGATCTGGTGACAGATCCCTCCCTGGTCCCCGCGAATGTCATGGAAGTTGGGGATGCCCTGCTTGGCCACGAACTCGCGAATCTTCCTCTGGTTGGTCGCGGTCTTCGAGCTCTCGGCCGGGACCCGGTGGTCGAAGATGATCACGATCTTTGTCGGATCCCAGACCTTCGCCTCCAGCCCGGTGCCCTTGTAGACCTCGTTGAACTGATTGATCACCAATGCCCCATTCTCGTGGGACATGGCCACGTCGACTTTGGGCTCGACCACATCGCCGACCTTGACGGACGGCTGACCCGTGGCCTTTGCCAGGATCTTCTGCACTACTGTCATTGCCATGGACACACTCCTTATCCGACAATCTTGCCGATGCCCTGATACTTGGCATCGAGGCGCGTCTTGGGGAGGAACTCGTTCTCCAGCGTGCGGTACTCCTTCAGGCCTACCGCATCGGTGTACTCCTCGAAGGATGTCACCCACTGACTCTGGCCGGGCAGGATCCCGGTCGGTGAGCTCTTCAGGGCCGTGAAGAAGCTCAGCATCGCTTTGTGTACGACGTGGATTGACGCCACGGGTATGGAGACCCGGCCGACGCCCATCCGGGCCAGCTCCGGCAGGGGGATCAACTCGGTCTTCATGCCGGAGATGGCGTCCATCAGATTCACGGACAGAGGCCCCCTCACCTCATGCACCGCGCGCTCGACGTCTGCCTTGGTTCTGATGCCGTCGATGAACGCGAGGTCGGCGCCGGCCTCCAGGTACATGTTGCTGCGGCGGATGGCCTCATCCAGCCCCGCGATGGCAAACACATCGGTTCGCGCGTTGATGATGAAATCGGGATCGAGCCGCTCCCGGACCGCGACGCAGGCGCGCACCTTGCCTGCCATCTCCTCCGCAGGGATGACCTCTTTGCCTGCCATGTGGCCGCAGCGTTTGGGGAACACCTGATCCTCGATGTTCATGCCCGCCACGCCCATGCCGATAAGCCGCTCGGCGATCCACATCGCGTTGACGGCATTGCCGCCGCCGGTGTCAATGTCGGCCATGACGGGAATCCCAACCGCCTGGGCGATGTTCCAGGTCATGTCGAGCACGTCTTTCATCTGCATGAGGCCGACGTCGGGCTTGCCGAGCACCGACGCCGCCAGACCATACCCTGAGATCTGGATGGCCTCGAAGCCGCACTTCTCGATGATCCTGGCGGAGAACGCATCGTGGCAGCCGACCACGGCCACCGCCCTGCGTTCCATGATGGCCTTCCGCAGCACGGTTGTTCGTTGCATCGCATCCTCCTCGAAATCGGAATGTCCCGGCAGAGGGTATCCGCCGGAGGCAGCCCGTGTCAGGTCGAGCCATCGTGGCCGAAGCCCTCTGGGAGGCGGAGTGCCTCTCGGCACGGAACCTGGGCACATTCCGCGTCCCGGACGGACATGATGACGTGCGCAGTGCAATGGCCGGAAGGGCGAGGAATCGTGCCCTCTAGTGCCGCAACCCCCATGGCGCGGAGGCGCGGGTTCCTGCACACTTGGTAAGGGGATGATGTTCTGCCCGCGATGGCCGGGTGTCAACCCCTGCGGGGACAAAGGGCGTTAGACGCACTCCTCGCCGAGGGCGCGCCAGTCCAGGCTTCGACTACGCTCCTCGGCCGCCTGGGTCTCATCGACAGGCAGCTCGACGCGCCATTCGGCCAGAAGTTCTGCGGCCCATTGACCGATCGTATGGTCCGGCGGGGAGTGACTGATCGATGCCAGAATCTCGAGAGCGCGGGCGCATTCACCCTGTTCCCGGCGCATCATTGCCACCACGATTAGGGCTCTCGCCTGCTCCGTGAGCTCGTGTCGTGCCGCGGCCTCGCGCAGGGCGGTTCGTGCGGTTGCTCGTGCGGTGTCCGGGCCATCCAGGCGAAGATCTGCCCATGCCGCCTGCACCTGGCATTCCAACGCAAGCTCGGTGCGGCCGAGCGCCTTTGCTTCTTCGATCCCGAGAGATGCCCACTGGCGCGCTGCAGGGTAATCACCCCGATGGTTGGCGAGTCCGGCCAACCGCCCGGCGGTGCTCATGACCAGAGTCTTGTCACCCAGTTGCTTTCGAATGCGCATGCTCTCCTCGAACAATGAGAGGGCATTCGCATAGTCCTTGCTCGCCACGTACACGTCCCCCAGCGCATCGCCGACGTGGCTGATCAGGGCCGGGTCACCATCTTCGATGCTCTGGCGCATGGCCCCTTCCAAGCGGCGACGTGCCTCCGCGGTATGTCCCATTTCGAGTTCCACAAGACCGAGGTTGCAGTGCAGGTATGCTCCAAGCCGGGCGGAAACCTCCTGGGGCGCCGCGTCGAGAGCCTCCAGGTGGAGGGAGCGAGCCTTCTCGTGGTCTCCACGCGCCGCGGCCAAGTGCCCCAGGCCGCTGAGCACAATGGCCAGCGAGCGAGGCTTGTTGACGCTTCGCCAGCACGAGGCGCTCATCTCGAAAGCACGCTGACTCCGCGTGAGTCTGCCTTGCATGAACCATAGCCTCCCCAATGTCTGCAGTGCCAACGCAACTTCCTCTTCGAGCTTGAGCCTCCTGGCGGTGCGCAATCCAGCTCGCAGCGTGCGGACCGCATCCCTCTCAGCGCAGGCGAGTGCCTGGAAGTGCCCCAATCTGATCTGTGCGCGGGCGCGGATCTCCTGTAGCGACTCTTCCGGCTGAGGAGCAGGCCGGCGCTCGGACGTAAGAGCCTCCGTCATCGACGTGAATGCCTCACAACCCTCGTCATCGCGACCTGGGACTCGATAGAACCAATAGAGTGGTTCCAGAAACGCGGAGATCGCAGGCACATCCTGCCGTTCCACGGCGATGTGCCAGGCGGCACGGATGTTGTCGATCTCCGTGGTGATTCGATCCCTGACGCTCTGCGATTCCGACCCCATCATCATGGCTCCCAACGCGGACACGAAGTTGGCGTAGTAGCGCATCAGATTGTCAGAGATCCCAATGGCGTCAGCTCCTGTTTCTTCGAGAAGCCGCCCCGCGTAGTGCCGGGTGAGCTCATGAAGCTCAAAGCGATCTTGGGCGGTCTGTTTCACCAATGATTTGTCCATGAGGGCGGCCAGGGTCTCCAGCATCACACCCGCGACTTCCCTGGCCGCTTCCACCGTGAACCCTCCCTTGAAGATGGAAAGCGCACGCAACGCCTTCTGCTCGGCCGGAGTCAGAAGTGAATAGGAATAGTCAAGCACCGCACCCAGACTCCGATGCCTCTCTGGGACGTCACGCAGGCGGTGATCCACAGCGAACGGCCCGGATTCCAGATGCTCGGCGACAGCGACAAGGCCCAACGTTCGCACCCAGGAAGCTGAGAGCTCCAAGGCAAGAGGCAGGCCTTCCGTCAGGCGGCAGATGCGGAGGAGAGCCTCTCGCTCCTTCGGACCCAACTCCAGCGATCGATCCGAGCGCCGGCCGGCATCCAGGAACAACCTTGGTGCGTCGAACTCCTCGAAGGCGGGGTCATCGACGCGGTCGGGGTAGGGCATTCCCTGCACCTCGTGGACGTATTCACCCTGCTGCAGGAGGCGCTCCCGCGAGGTCACCAGCAATCTGATCCGCGCGCACTCGGCGAGAAGGCGCGCCAACAGCGGCAGCCCCGTCATCATGTGCTCGAAGTTGTCGAGGACGAGCAGAAGATCCTTGTCCGCGGCAAAGTTCACGAGCTGGTCTTCGAACGAGAGACCACCCCGGAACGCCAGCCGCAGCGACTCCGCCACCGCGGACACAAGCTGCTCACCCCCCGACACAGAGGCGAGTGGGACGAAGTACACGCCCCACGAGAACTCGTTCTCGAGCGAAGATGCGAGTTGGATGGCGAGCCGGGTCTTGCCGATTCCGCCCGGCCCTGCGAGCGTGAGGAGGCGTTGGCCAGGCTTCCCGAGAATTGCCCGCAGTTCCGTCAGCTCAGCTTCCCGGCCGATGAACGGTGTTGGTGGGGAAGGCAGCGTGCGTGGGTGCACCAGCGAAGTCCTCAGGGGTGGAAACACCGCCCGGGAAAACCCCGCCGTGAGCTGGTAAATGCGCTCGGGCTCGCCCAGATCCCCAAATGCGTGCAGGCCGAGGTCTGTCAAGGCCGCTGCAGGGGGGCACACGCCCTCGGCCAATGCCCGGGCCGTCACTACGATCTGTCCCCCCCACGCCGCCTCGGCCAGCCGGGCAGCCCGGTTCACGGGTGGACCGAAGAAGTCGTCAGCCCACCGCTGGGCAATCCCCGACGTGACCCCAATCTTCACGCGCAGTCCGCCGATGGAATCCCATGATTCGGCCTCGATACGCTGTTGGAAGTCCACCGCGAAGTCCAGCGCATTGCCCTGCTCGAATACCGCGAACACCCCATCGCCGGTATGCTTGACCACCCGGCCACCGCGAGTTTCGACCAGGGCGGAAACCAGTGAATCATGTCTGCGCAGCGCCTCAGACATGGCGTCGCCATGTTCGTGCCAGAGGCGTGAGGAGCCTTCGATGTCGGTGAAGACGAACTGCATGGACGCCCCTTGAGAATGATGACCCGGGTCGGGATCCTTGTCCGTAGCGACCATTCCCTATGTCGAGCGAGTCTCCGGCCGGAGCTATGCAAAGTCAAGATCTGCGATGCCGCCGCGCGTGTGATCGGGGTCCCGGGGATTCGGCATGCCTCTGCCGCCGGCGCGGCGCTCACACTCCTGTACCGTTGCATCGAGAAGCCTGCAACGCGAAGTTCCACCCCCACCGAGTCGACCCTGCCATTCCCGCGCGTGTGTCGCGCGCTCCCGGGAGGATTCCCCATGCACATCCTAGATCGTCGAGTCATCTGCGTGGCGTTCATGCTTGCTCTCATCGCGACGACTGAGGCGCGCCCCGGCTATCTCCGCTACCCCGATATCCACGGCGATCATGTCGTTTTCACCGCCGAAGGCGACCTCTGGCTCGTCGGGACGGACGGTTCCGATCCGCGCAGGATCACCTCCCACCCGGGTGATGAAATCATGGCCCGGTTCTCGCCCGACGGGATGTGGATCGCCTTCGCCGGTGACTACGATGGGAACCGTGATGTGTATGTGATGCCAGCACGGGGGGGGGAACCACAGCGCCTCACCTGGCACCCGGATGCCGAGGAACCTATCGGATGGATGCCGGACGGCTCACGAATTCTCTTTCAGAGCAGCCGCGAGTCTCCCCATTGGGACGATGAGTTGTACAGTGTCGCACGGGGCGGCGGAGACGCGGAAAAGCTCCGGATCGGCCCCGCGGTGTGGCTGGATGTTGACCCCGAATCTGGACGCTGGGCGTTCACCCGCCTGTGGGGTGGCGGCACCTGGAAGCGGTATCGGGGCGGTACCGCACCCGACATCTGGGTGGGCCATCCGGACAGTGCGGACTTTGTGCGTGTGACCACCTTCGACGGTCTGGATGCTGCTCCCATGTGGCGTGACGGGCGCATCTTCTTCCTGTGTGACCGGGGCGGGACGGCCAATGTCTGGTCGATGCTTCCCGATGGGTCCGACCAGGCGCAGCACACGCGGTTCACCGAGTGGGACGCGCGATGGCCCGCGATGGGTCCGGATGGGCGCATCGTGTTTGGGCTTGCCGGAGACATCCACGTCTTCGATCCCGCCAGCGGCGAGGAAGAAGTGATCCCCATCGAGCTGCCAAGCGAGCGGATTCTGACCCGGACCCGTTACCCCGAAGCTGGCCAGTATCTCACTGAGTTCGCCCTCGCCCCAACGGGAGATCGCCTCGCCGTGGTCACCCGGGGGGAGATCTTCTCGGTGCCGGCCAAGGAGGGCGTGACAATACCCATCACTCAGGGCAGTGGCGCCCGGGAGCATAGAGTGGGCTTCGATCCCAAGGGCGAGAAGGTGGTGTATGTCACCGACGACAGCGGCGAGGAAGCCATCGTCACCGCCGATGCATGGGGCCGCGGAGCGTCGCGCCGGT
>JALOPK010000166.1 GCA_025453925.1 Candidatus Eiseniibacteriota bacterium
CACATCTCGCTGGTCTGCCCAGGGATCACGGTCAAGCGGATCCTCGACTACCGCGTGGACAAGCGATTGGTGATCCGTCCCCCCAAGGTGGCCCGCAACCTCCTGCGCTGCCTCAACCCCAGTTGCGTCACCAACACGGAAGCCAGTGCCGAGACGTGTTTCACCGTGGTTGATGCCGACGCGAAGCAGCTGAAATGCACCTACTGTGAGCGAGTCTTCCCCCTCAGCGACCTGCGGCCCATCATCCCCTGAACCCAGTCATGGCCACGCCACATCCCGCCGCAGAGCTCCGCGCCAGAAGCGCCGCGGGCACGTCTCCCCATCCCCGCCCACTATTCTGCTTCGTGAATTCGCGGGCAGGCGGTGTTCCCGACGCTCCGCGATGGCGTGCAGTGCAACCTGCAGCGCCGTTTTCATCCTCTTCGGGCGTCGCCCTCGGCGTCATGACGACTAATATGAGAATAGTTCCCCATGCCTCCGGGGGCACCGAGCGTGCCCCGCACCCGGCCGGGCGAGGGCCGTTGGCCGTGGTGCCGGCAATGCCATGATCTCGTCCGGTCAGCGTCCAGACTGATGAACCCGATCCAGACAACGCTGCCGGGGCTCACGCTCGCGTCACCACTGGTGCTGGCCTCCGGGATCCTGGGGCTCACCGCGTCGTCCCTCGCGCGGGTCGCCTCCCTCGGCGCCGGCGCCGTGACGACCAAGTCCTTCGGCGTTGAGCCCCGCGCCGGGCACAAGGCGCCGAGCATTCTCCCGTACGAACATGGCATTCTGAATTGCGTCGGGCTGTCGAACCCGGGCGTCGACCAGATGATCCGCGAGATATGGGCCTACCGGGCGCGGTCTGTCGTGCCGATCATCGCATCAGTGTTCGGCAAGACCGTGGAGGAGTTCGGCGTGGTCACGGCCCGGGCCCTTGAGGCCGAGCCTGACATGATCGAGGCCAACGTGTCGTGCCCCAATGTCGCCGCGGAGTTCGGCGTGCCTTTCGGCGCCGACTTCGGGAGTTGCGCCCAGGTGACCGGCATCGTGAAGAAGAACGCCGGGCGAATCCCCGTGGCAGTGAAGCTCACGGTCAACTGCCCCGCCATCGGGCGGATGGCCGGCGTCTGCGAGGAGCATGGCGCCGACGTCATCACGGCCATCAACACCATTGGTCCGGGGATGCTCATCGCCACGGACGTCCGTCGCCCCGTGCTGTCGAATCTGACGGGGGGCGTTTCCGGCCCCGCCGTCTTCCCCGTCGCACTTCGCGCCGTGTGGGAGGTCCGGAAGCACACGACCTTGCCCATCATCGGCGTGGGTGGCGTCACCACAGTTGATCACGCGGTGCAGATGCTGATGGCGGGAGCAACCGCCGTGGGCATCGGCTCGGCCGTCCACTACGGCGGCGTCGACGTCTTCCAGACCATCAATGAGGGACTCCGGGAGTTCGCCCGCGCCAACGGGCTGGCGTCCCTGGGGGCGGTGATCGGAACCGCCCATTCCGAGCCCCCTCCCCGAGGATCGGGCGCATGATGACCCAGGCGGTGCCACCGGCATCCGGCATGCTGCGCATGTGCCGCATCCTCGAGGTGGTCGCCCATTCCCCCGTGTTGAAGAGCTTCCTCGTACCACGGCTGTTCGACGCCCTGCCCGGCCAGTTCGTGAATCTGTGGTTGCCGGGCATTGACGAGAAACCCTTCTCGATCTCGGGGATCCGCGAAACGTGCATGGAGCTGTCGGTGAAGGCAGTCGGCCCATTCACCCGGCGGCTCATCGAGTGCGCCGAGGGAGAATGGGTCGGCATCCGGGGGCCCTTCGGCAACGGCTTTCCGCTCGAGCCTGGCGCGCTCCTCGTCGGCGGCGGCATCGGCATGGCGCCCATTCGTTTCCTCGCGCAGATGATGGCGGAGCGAGGCCTTCCCTGTACTCTGGTCTGCGGCGCGCGCACCCGGGCTGATCTGATCTTCGAGCCTGAGCTCCTCCGCTGGGGATGCCACATGAGCACCGATGATGGCTCGTGCGGGACCTGCGGTCAGGTGACCGATCTGCTCGACGGGCTGATGGCGGAACACCCCGCGTCTGCGGTGTGCGCCGCCGGTCCCGAGCCCATGCTGCTGCGGATCATGGAGTTCGCCGACCGTTGGTCGCTTCCCTACCATATCTCATTCGAGCGCTACATGAAGTGCGGCATCGGCATCTGCGGTCAATGCTGCGTAGACGGGTCGGGAATCCGTCTGTGCATCGAGGGACCGGTTCTGAACCGTGACCAGACCCGGCTCGTCACCGAGTTCGGCCTCCCCCACCGTGACGCGTCCGGGCTGCGACCCGGGACCCCGGCGTCTCCGCTGGGCAAGAGGTAATCGTCCGGAGACGGGATGTAGGAGGAACCGCGGGGATGGGGTGCGCACGCACAGGTGCACCACCGCGGCATTAGGAAGGAGCACACCATGGTATTCTCCGTCGTTCTGTTCCTCGCGGGCATCGCCATTCTGTGGGGATCATCCGACCTGGTGACCCGGAGTCTGGGCCCGATCGCCCGGAGGTTGAAGGTGAGCGAGTTGGTGGTCACGATCTTGGGCGTCAGCGTCTTCTCATCCCTTCCCGAGCTGTCGGTATCGCTTTTCTCCGCACTGCAGGGCAATTCCGACGTATCCATCGGCAATGTGGTGGGTTCGAACTTCGTGACCCTGACCTTCGTCACTGCGCTGTGCGCGCTCATTACGCCCCTGCGGATCCGGCAGGAGATCCGTGACCGCGAGAGTAGCTGGATGATCCTCTCCACGGCGGTGGTGCTTATGCTCGCAATGGACGGGGTGCTCACGCGCCTCGATGGTGGCGTGCTGATCGTGCTCTATATCCCCTATGTCACATCAGTCATCACGGAGGCGCGCCGCCAGGCGGGGCCTGAATCGCATGGAGTGCGGGACCCCGGGGGCCGCGTGTGGCTTCACGTGGTGAAGGGCCTCGCCGCAGTCGGCGGCATCGTGCTGGGCGCGCACCTGGCGCTGGAGCATGGGCAGCGCCTCGGCCTGCAGGCGGGCATCCCACCCTTGGCCATGGGGGCGATCGTGTTCGCCTTCGGAACCTCGCTGCCGGAACTCGCCATCGCGGTGGCCGCCACCGCCAAGAAGAAGCCCGAAGTGAGCCTGGGCGAGATCTACTCCTCAAACATCTTCACGGCCCTGGCAGTCTTAGGCGTGTGCGCCGTGGCAACGCCATTGCAGCTCACGACGCCCTCCGTGCTCAGTTTCGACCTGCCGATGCTGATCCTTGCCGGCGTGGTTATCCAGCTCTTCATCACCACGGGCGCCCTGCTCACGCGTCTGGAGGCGCTGCTGGTGCTCATGCTGTACGGCTGGTTCGTCGCCGGCCATCTGATGCCCCACCTGGTGACCGGAGGAATCCCGGGCAACTGATCGTATCCGCTGGAGAATCTCCGCCGCGGGCGCCGCTCCGTGCCCGTCAGCGTGCCGGGTCGGGACCGTGCTTCGGGCCTCTGCGTCTGCCTTTCGCGAGCATGGAAAGCGCGGCGATCATGCGTTTCGCCTCGTCGACTGGTCGCGCCGGTGTGCCCCAGACTACCTGACCCTTGCCGATCCGTTTGCCCGTGGGCACGCCCGACTGGGCGCCGATGATGACGCCGTCCTCCACCGTCACGTGATCCGCGATCCCCACTTGGCCGGCGAGGATGCAGCGAGCCCCGATGCTGCTTGATCCGGCGATACCCGCCTGGCCGCTCACTGCGGTGTGCGCCCCGATGGCCACATTGTGGCCGACCTGGACAAGATTGTCGATCTTGCTCCCAGTCCCGATCACCGTTCTGCCCAGCGCAGCACGATCCACCGCCGTGTTTGCTCCGATCTCCACGTCATCCTCGATCACCACCGTGCCGAGTTGAGGGATCTTTGCGTAAGCGCCCGTCTCATCGTGCACGTATCCGAACCCGTCGGAACCGACCACTGTTCCCGCGTGAACAATGACCCGGTCCCCGAGGTGCACCCCGGGATAGAGGACCGCGTGGGGCCAGAGGATGCAGGCCACGCCCAACGTGGCGTCCCTTCCTACATAGCATCCGGCCGTGAGCACGGAGCCGTCCCCGATCACCGCACCGTCGTCGACCACGCACAGAGGGCCGATGGAGACACCCTCACCCACCTTGGCGGACGATGCCACTACCGCTGAGGGGTGGATGCCGCGAGGGGGGAGCCTCGGGGGCGCCATGTGGTGCAGGATCCGCGCGAACGCCAGCCGGGGGCCGGCCGCCCGAATGAAGGTGCGGCTGGAGTCAGGCGGAACAGACGTGAGGATGATGCAGGCTGCGGGCCCCGCGAGGGCGGCCTCGACGGCCCTGTCCTTCTCGGCGTACACGATGTCTCCCGGGGCTGCATCACTCAGGCCCGCAAACCCGTCGACCATCGTGTCCGGGTCACCGACAACCGTGCCCCGGGCCACGCGTGCCAGCTCCGCAACACGGTAGGCATCGCATTTCATTCCAGATCCTCCTCATAGTGACAGGCGTGGGGTCTGCCAAATGCGCACCCCGCACTCGATTCGATCATGACAGAAGCGGCACCAGCGCGCAGCCGCGGGAGAAATCGGGGAACCTCATGTCGCGAGGGAACAGTTCACCCCGCGACCAGCCCCGGTGCTGGTCGCGGCGATGGGGATTTCCCGCCACGCCCGACTGGCCCACCATGACCACGGCTCGCACCGAGTTCCCCTCCCACTCGACGACCACGCTGGCGGGCACATGAGCGGTTCCGTGGAGGCCGAAGCACCCCGCGTCAACGACGGGGCCACGAACCTTCCGCGCGGTGGCCGCAAGGCTGCCAAGTAGGCCCTGCGGCACGATGGGTTCAAGAATGACGTCGGCAACAGCGCGATGCACGTGTCCGGGTGGTAGAGGCAGGTCGGTGTCGGCATCCCGTCTGCGGGAACCGTAGTACAGGGAGTCTTCGGCCCCCCCCGGGGGCGCGAACCAGATGCGCAGGCCCCGAGCGATGTCTCCCTCCGAGAGTCGGGGAGAACCCGAAGCGACCCACCAGGTGCCGTCGTCGCCCGCGGGAGCAACGGCCGAGAGCCCTCCCGACACGAACACGCTGTCGCACGGCCCGCGGGGATCATCGTGAATGAACTCCAGTACCCTGGACCAGCCCGCGATTCGCGCAACGGCCCACGGCCGGTGGCGTGCCGGAGTTCGGATGCGCAACTCGGAGCGGGTGGCCGCAATATGCGGGATAGGCCATCCGGGAACACACCACCCCCGGACGAACTCCCCGTTGCCCACCACGAGCCCGGCCTCCACCCAGGGCTGCGGATTCTGTGCGCCCCAGGCGAGTTCACCGCGGCGTACGCCGCCGTGCTCCACGTCCCGCGCCTCGATGGGACAGAGGAATGCCTGGAGCCCGAGCGGAACATCGTGGAGCCGCCACAATCGGTCGCCGAGGGTGATGTCGCCCGGCAGACCGTCGCACCGTAGCGAGCACGGGAGCGCCAGCCATTCAACCAGTGCGCCCACCGCGAGCACGTCTTCAACCTGCCAGAGGGCAGGCTGCAGCCTGGCGGCCAGGAACTCGGGCGGAAGGCGCATCGGATGAGCCCGGATGTAGGCGCTGATTCCCTGCGCATAGGCCCGGAGGAGCGGTTCGGTTTCGCCGAGGCGACTCCGCACCGCGAAGGCCTGGCGGTAGAAGCCGATCCGGCGATGCAGGAGGTCGAGGGGAAGTGCCTCCTCTCCTCCCACTCGGACCAGTTCGCCCCATGCGGCCCGCCGCATGAGCTCCAGTTGCCACAACCGGTCCTGGGCGTGGAGATACCCCAGAGCGAAGAACCCCGCCTCCCCGGATCGACCCCACACGCAGGGGATACCCAGCTCGTCCCGCACGACCACCGCGGGCCCGGGGAGCCTTTCGAGCCTGAGCTGTCCGCGCCCCTGAGGCCAGAGCCCCGCCAAGTACCCCGCCGTCACGATCATCGTCAGCGCGGCCACCCCAGCGGCATGGCGGCAGACCCTCATGATGCGAAGTGGCCGGCCTCCATCGTGTCGGGGAGAGCCGGCCACTCGAGTGAACGTGAGTCGGGTGAGGTGAGGAAAGGCTGCTAAAGGGTGGCCTTCTCCAAGCCGTCGAGGTTCACCAGTTCCATGAACTTGGCAGGCGTGGCCTTCTGACCGTTTGAGACTTCGACGGTCACCTGGATGTCGTTGTCCAGGACGCAGGTGAGCTTCCCGCTGGAATTGTCGGCATCCCACTCCAGCGTGCACTTGCGGCCCTTGACGCGGACGAGCTCGCCCTGCTGCTCCCCGAACATCTGCGACATCTTCATCATGGCGCCGAGACCGGCGCCTCCGATGTCGCCGCTGGTGATCTTGAGGTCAACGTATTCGTCGCCGCTGGATGCCTGGAACTTTCGCTCGGCTTCGACGAGGTTGATGTTGAACATGGCAGCCGCGGCAGCGTCGGCATCCACTTCCTCGGCGGTGTAGCCGGATACCGACTGGGGCAGGAACTTCTTCAGCTCGACTGTCTGCAGAAGCCTGATCTCGCGGAGCGCCCACTGCAGGTCCTCGATGGCCTTGCTGTACTTGCCCTGGTTCAGGAATTCGGTGGCCGATTGAATGAGGGTAGCCGGGTCCTCGCCCCGGGCGAGCGCCGGGAACAAGACCATGACCAGGCAGAGACAGGCCCATGCGGTACGCATGATGATCCTCCTGATGAGAGTAGCGGGACATGCTCCGCCGCACGGCGGACGGCAGTCGCCGGGCGCGCCTGATGGCGCAATGCTCCGATCGCCGTTCAGCCGGGCGCGGAGACCCTTGGTCTGCCGTGCCCGGCGGCGAAGCGGCCGGCTTGGGATCAGACCAACTGTCATGAGACCGCATGGAGTTTAGCGATTGGCCAGCCGCCTGTCCAGGAGCCTGGAGGAAAGATGGACCGTCCTCCTTGACGGGCCGTCACGCTTCGTCTAATCTCAGCGGTCGCTGTCAAGGTGTGCTCGGGCGGAAACGGCCTACCGCTCCCCGCGCACCCCGACGGCATGATCCCCGATAGCTCAATCGGCAGAGCGGGTGGCTGTTAACCACTAGGCTGTAGGTTCAAGTCCTACTCGGGGAGCCAAATCTGAGGCCAGGCATCACGCCTGGCCTCTTTCCGTTCGAGATCCCGGTGCCCTTCTCGTTCTATGTGCTCCATAGTCCATGTGTCTGCGTCCGTGGTGTGCCACGCCATCTCCTCGCGGCAGAGGATGAAGGTGAGGGG